>NZ_AZRJ01000009.1:0-163545 GCF_002895495.1 Petrotoga sp. HWHPT.55.6.3
CCATATGAGGAATTCATAGAGAAACTGAAACTACAGGGCCAAAATGAGGAAAATAAAGGATTAGAAAGGAGCAAAGCAAAAGCGTAAGTCTAAAACACTGATAAATAAAGGAAAAGAAAGGCATGTAGTGACACTTTTGAAAAACAGAGAAAGCAAAAAACGCTTTTTTGCAATTATTCATGCCTGTTTTAGAATTCTTACGTTTTTGTAACTGTCAAACTCAGGAAGAAGCTTTGGATGATGCAATTAAGGCTATAAACAGAATCCTCTGGTAAGGGAAGGTTAAAACAATGAGTAAAAAAATAGGGTTAGCAAAAAAAGAAGCAAGGAAAGGCTTTGGTATTTCTTCAATATATTTAATTTATGCGGCAATATTTTGGGGTTATCCTTTTGTATGGTTATTTATACTTCTTTTTTCTAAATGGAGGTTTGTGGGGTCACCTCAATTCGTTGGCTTTCGCAATATTACGAGGGTCTTAACCGACCCTCTTTTTTGGAAAACAGTAATCAATGTTTTTCGTTTTATGATGTACTATATTCCTCTTGTGTTAATAGGAGCTTTACTCTTTGCCATTGCCCTGAACAAAATAAAATATGGAAAAACCTTTATAGCCCTTTCTTTTTTGGTAGCCAATGTTTCATCAGGAGTTGCTTATTCAATTATGTTTTCAAACCTTTTTTCTGTCAATGGACCAGTAAATAAAGCCCTAAATAGTCTTTTTGGTATCACTATTCCTTGGTTTACAAGCCCACAATGGGCGATGTTTTCCATTGCATTGATTGTTATTTGGAAATTTATTGGCTACTATGGCTTAATACTATATGCCGGCTTAACCGCTATACCAAAATCTTTATATGAAGCAGCAGAGTTGGACGGTGCAGGAAGTCTTACAAAGTTTTTTAGAATTACATTGCCACTATTAAATCCTTCTATAATAATGGTCTTGGTGTTGGCTATTACTTTGGCTTTTGGAATATTCACAGAACCTTATATGATAACTGGGGGTGGTCCAATGAGAAGTACTTTAACCCCGATGATGCATATGATTACTACAGCATTCCAAAGAATGGACCCAACTTACGCTGCAACAATGGCAGTGTTTGTAGCTATGATAAGCTTTGGAATGATTTGGGTAGTAAGAAAAACTATGGAGAGAGAAGTTGATTTAGTATGATAAATAAAAAAATAAAGGCTGGAAATGTAATTCTTCATATTGTGATGTTCTTTTTATCTCTAATCTGGTTGTACCCTTATGCCTGGCTGTTCTTGGCATCGGTAAAACCCTCTGCTGAAATCTATACCAGATTTCTACCAACGAGGTTCACTTTAGAGCATTTTAGATTTATACTAGAAAGCGCCGAAAGAATGAATAGACCGTTTATAAGGGCATTTTTTATAAGTTTATTCGTGTCTGTCACCGTTACAGTATGTGTTATAATAACATCAGCCATCATTTCTTTTGCCTTATCAAAGTATAGATTTAAGGCAAGAGAGGGGATATTTAATTTTATTATTTTCCAAATGGTGTTCCCTGGATTCATGTTTACCATACCTTTATACATTCTAATGCGAAACATGCATCTCTTGAATTCGCTGGCAGCTTTAATCGTTCCTTTTATTATGAGCGGTTGGGGCATTTTTATGATGACTCAAAGCTTTAGAGGGACACCAAACGACTACATCGAAGCAGCAAAAATGGATGGAGCCTCTGATCTATTCATCATTTTTAGAATTATGTTACCTTTAAACAATTCCGTTATGGCCATTGTTGGGCTATTCACATTTATCGGAGTATGGGATAATTTCATGTGGCCACTCATAGTTATTCAGGATTATTATAAAATGCCTCTTTCTGTCTTACTTGCAAGCTTTAATCACGAGTACGGTGCGTATATTGGACCAGTAATGGCAGGTTCGGTGATTCAAACTTTACCAATGGTGCTCATTTTCATAATCTTCAGAAAGGCATTTTTGCATGGAATTTCAATGTCTTTGAAATAATCACAATTAAAAAACTGTAGTTATAAGGAAGGGATATATATTGAATTTGAAGTTGAAAAGGCATTTGTCAAACCCATTGTTTGGTCCAAATCCAATGTATTTGTGGGAATCTAGGTTTGTTTTTAATCCTGCAGTAGTTTATGACGGGAAAGTCTTCCATATGTTGTACCGCGCCCAAGGAGAAGATATGGTTTCTCGGATAGGCTATGCTGTGAGTGTGGATGGTCTACACTTTAATAGAATGGAAAAACCTGTATTTGAACCCTCAGATTTATCGGAATTATACGGTGTCGAAGACCCAAGAGTAACGTATATAGATGGAAAATATTATATGTGTTACACAGCTTATTCTCCGAAAAATGTTAAAGTATCTTTAGCCTCAACAGAGAATTTCTTTACTTGGGAAAGATATGGAACTATTTTGCCTGAAAGTCCTAATAAAGATGCTGCCTTGTTTCCTGAAAAGGTTAATGGAAAATATATCTTAATTCATAGGCTGGAACCAGATATTTGGTTTGCATATTCTGATGATTTAATACATTGGGACAATTATGTAAAAATTGCTTCACCAAGGAAGGACTATTGGGATAACTTAAAGATCGGAGCAGGTGGTCCACCTTTAAAAACCCCTTATGGTTGGCTGTTTTTGTATCATGGTGTTCAAGAAGATATCAGGCCTATCTACAGGTTAGGTTTTATGCTCTTAGATTTAAAAGATCCAACAAAAGTCTTAAAAAGAACAGAAGAACCAATTTTAGAGCCTCAGGAAAACTGGGAGATTTTCGGAGGAGTTCCAAACGTTGTATTCTCAGATGCATTGGTTGAATATGGTGATCAATACTATGTTTACTACGGTGGAGCGGATAACTACATAGCTTTGGCAACTATTTCAAAAAAAGAAGTTTTCGATTGGATAAAGGAGTGAACTTTTTTAGGCAGGGTTTTTTATAGCAGCTCTTCATAATAAAAGTCGGTAGATTCGATCTCCCGACTTTTATTATTTAAATATTACTTAAATATTACTTTAAATCTTTTTTCCTGGTCAAATACTCTTCTCTGGAAATCCGCCCCAGAGCATATTCTTGTTTGAGAATGTCCAGAGCATGATAACTGCTGCGTTTTTTGTTTGCTCCAAATAACAGCACAATCACCGTTACAAGCAATCCCCAGAAAAGCAAAGGTATAATCCACCAATATCCACCTAGTATACTCTGACCATAAGCACCCCACAGATAACAATATCCCATAATATACACTCCTCTCCAGAAATCTATTTACTCATGCTCCTCATAGTCAAGCCCTTTTGTCCCTACAACCTTTATTTTTTTAATCCTATTTCAAGTCTTTTATTATCTGATCAAATTCTTCCTTGCTTATTTCACCTCTAGCATAACGCTCTTTAGCGATCTCTTCAGCTCTATCAACTTGATAATGAAAGTCATTATTATTGCTGTGATATGAACTCGAATTATCGTCATTCTTATTATTAATAAAATAAATCGCTGCTATGATAATTATTATCAAGAAAATCAAAGAAAATCCTCCCCACATCATTCCCAAACCGAATCCCATCATAATTTATCACTCCTTTCCAAATTATTGTAACTTTTTATAGCTGCATCAATTTGACCACGCACTGTTTTAAGTTTTCTAAGAATCTTTTAGTGTTTCATAAAATTGCTTGTATCCACCCCATAAGGGGAGGGTATAAGAATTATAAACGATTTTTATTACATTCAAATTAATATTGATTACCAAAGTAGTAAACCCATCGGACAAAAAATGAGGCTCTATTCATTGAAGAAAAAATAAATCTTTCTTGCTAGGTTAGCCATAGAAATACAAATCTTTGTTGCTAAAACTCTATTTTATGTGATACAATTAAAATACCGTGGCGGGGTATGGCTAACTTTTTATAATTTGGAAAAAGGAGTAAATCGGATGAATTCTCTTGCCATAACAAATTCTGTTAGTTTTTTAACTGCGTTTTCTGGTGGGTTATTATCATTTTTTAGCCCATGTGTTTTCCCTTTAATACCCGTTTTTTTTGCATTGGTGATCCCTGATATCTCAAACACCCCTTTGGTCATCAAAAGGAGTTTGGGTTTTTTTCTTGGCCTTTCTCTCTTTTTTGCCTTGTTAGGCAGTATTTCTGGTAGTATTGGTATGATGCTTGCAATGTATCAAAGCGTTATTAACATAGTTGCTGGTGTTTTAATAATATTATTTGGATTTCTGTTTTTGATGAATAAAAGTTTGATTTCTGCAAAGAATATAGACCTAAGAAAATACAATAAAAATAATTCCTTTTTCTCCGCCTTTTTAATTGGGATTTTAATTTCTTTAGTATGGATCCCGTGTGCAAGCCCAATTTTGGCTTCGATTCTTACCTTAGCAACGACTACTGGAGAAGCAATGAGAGGCGCTCTTTTACTTTTTGTTTATTCTCTGGGTATTTCCATTCCATTTCTATTCTTTAGTGGCATTGTCAGTAAAATATTATCTAAAGTAACCTTAGGAGAACCAAAATGGCAAAAATCTCTGAGAATTATTGGTGGTATTTTGCTTATGGTAGTGGGTACTATGGTTTCATTTGGGCTTTTTAACAATATAAGTGTATTATAAAATGGAGGTTTACTTTATGAAGAAATTTTTCGTTGTAATGTTATTTATTCTATCAGTAATTACAATATTTTCTGTCCCTTTAGAGGAATTTGTTTTTGAAAATTTCAATGAAGCTTTCGAAGTTGCCGAATTAACAAACAAAAAAGTAGTAGTCATGTTTTCATCACCTACATGCCCAGCGTGTACTCAATTCAAAGAAACAACACTGTTGGATGAAGAGATTCAAAAATGGCTACGCACAGAATTTGTTTTTGTTGAAATCTTTCCTACCACTGAAAAAGCCACATTTCAAGGAGAAGAATATAATTATGGCCAGTTGTTTTATGCCTTTGGTGCCAGATATACACCAACCTTTGTATTCTTTGACGAACAACAAAATCCTTTTGGAGCAATTACAGGTGGGTATCCAGCTGAGATATTTATAGATATCCTAAAATACGTCTCTTATGAAAAAAATGAAGAGATTAGTCTTGATAAATTTATTGAAGATGGATTGGGAAAAGATATTGATATTCTTCCAAAAACTGTTTATTTATCAAAAGATGAAATTGAAAAATTATTGGACATGGATCCAAATTCCAAAGTATATGAACCTGGTAAAAATTATGATCCATATACAAATATAGTTTTACTTCAAAACAATACAAACGAACAAAATATAGAAAATTTTTACGTGAAAATATTTGAATCTAAGAATTAGAAAATTTATTTCTGAAAAATAGCCCATGATTGGGCTATTTTTCTAATATTTTGAGAATGTCTTCGAATTTTATGTCTCCGCTTATGTTACCTCTTACTTCGCTTCCACCGCCTTTAATGTTGTTATTCATTTTTAATTTGTCTATAAGCTCTTTACAGTTAATATTGTTTGAGAAAATAGAAAAGGTTTTGTTCTTTTCATCTTCAATAATGAGTGTATAATCTTTTAAATCCACGTATTTGTGTAAGAAATCCGCTGTTTCGTCCTCTTTTTTATGGTAAACTACTTTATTTTTATTCACAACCACCGGTTTTTCGATTAAATCTTTTGCAAGATAATATGCATTTTTTTCTGCTAACTTTTTTATACGATTCTTATAATCTTTATTTTCATTTAATAAACTTTCTACTTTGCTTTCCAAATCATACAATCCAGACGTTAATATGGAAGAAATATTTTTTAAAATTGAATCTTTTTGTGAATAATCATTAATGGCTCTAAGTCCTGCTAAAAAATACACCCTCGTTAAATTCCCTTTTACTCTTTCTGTATTTGTTATCTTTAAAAGGTTGATGTTACCTGTATTTTTTACATGAAAACCACCACAAGCAGATATGTCAAAATCATCGATTTTTATCAACCTCACTTGACCACTCACTTTATCACTTAGAGGTTTCCTCAAATTGTATTTCTGAGCCCCTTCTTTATCCGTAAATATTTCTTCCACCTTGATACATTTAGAAATTATATCGTTTGAAAGTTCTTCTGCTTTTTTTAACGTTTCTTCTCCAATATTTTGTTCAGCCAAATCTATAGTAGAATATTCTTCACCCATCTTGAAACTAACGGTTTTTAATGAAGCTATTCTTTCAAAAGCGGCTGATAATATATGTTGTGCAGTATGTTGCTGAGCTATATCGTATCTTCTTTTTTCATCTATTTCATAAAAATATTCACCGGGGTTTAAATGTTTGCTTAATACAACGCCTGTTTCTGTGGTATTTAAAACTTCAGCAGTATCAATTTTACCCCTATCTCCAAGTTGCCCCCCTTTTCCATCAGGATAAAAAGGATTATTCTCTATGGTAGCAAAATAGTTATCCCCTTGTTTTATTACATTAATTATTTTCACTTTTTCACTCAAATTTAAAGCCTCCTTATCTTGCTTAGCGCCCCTGGCCCCGCTCAGTCCGTCCGCACCCAGCACTGTTCATTTTTTAAAGTCTTTAATTTTTATTCTTGGATTCTTTTTAAGATCATTTTATTATATAATATAATAGTTAGTAGAGAATCAAAAATCTTTGAGAGAGAGTTGAGTGCTTTGAGAAAATTCTTCGTAATTTTTTTCTTGATTATTTTGAGTATTAACATCTTCTCCAATTTAATAGTAAATAATTTTGAACATTCAGACATTATTGATTTTTTTGTAAATAAAAACACTGGCGATATTTCCACAATTGTAGAGAATAACTACCTTAAAACTTATGATTTGAAGGAAAAGTGCATTAATCGTTATTACTCAGCTTCTTCTATACCGACTCATGTAGAATGGATCCTCGACAATAAATATACTATAATCGCAGAAAGTAATGGGACAATAGAAGTGTTTAACAACGATACCTCTCTTCTTAATTACAAAATAAACGTAACCGACGAATCTATTTCCTCTTTATCTAGTTTTAGAGATAAAATAGTATTTACTTCCTTAGATAAAACGGTCTACGTATACAATATTACCAAAAGAAGGGTAGAATTTCAACGGAGGTTTTCAACTATACCAACGGTTGCAGAATTTTACGATGAGGGTACAATATTGGTAGCAGACCATTTAGGTAATATTTATTTGATTGATTATTTAAACAATAAAGAAGTAAGATCCATCAAAATTGATAATTATTCAATAATTAAATTAGCGATGGTAAATGATAATACACTTGCTTTTTCAATGAATGGAAATATTTATGTATTGGATAAAGACTTGAAGATAATAAATTCTTTTTCATTAGGTTTAACAATTAAAGAGGTCGCATTTTCACCATCGAATGAAAATTTTACTGTTTTGACTACGAATAATCAGATCATCCTTTTTGATTCTTCAACTTTAAAAATACTCCAAGAACTAAAGCTTGATAATTTTAATATAAAATCTCTTGAATGGAGTCATGACAAAAGCGATACACTTTACCTAAACGATGGAGTTAGTCTATACTCTTTAAATGTCTATTCAAAATCAATTGAAAAATTATTGGAATTAAAAAAACCCGATGTTCTAAAAATTACAAGAAATAATAATCTTATTTATTACTTAACTTCCAACAGTGAAATAGGTATTTTTAATATTGATTCAGGAGTAGTTGAGACTCATTTTTCTTTTTCTGAAGAAGTAGTTGACTTTGAAATAACAAAAAATGGATATTTGATACTTTCAGAAAATTCTGGATACCTGTCGCTTTACGACCCTGAGGGTATATTAATAGAAAATAAGAAGATAAGTGATTTTAAATTAACCACTTTGGAGATTTCCCCTTCGGAAAAGTTTTTAATTGCAGGGGGATGGGAAAATAATGTTTATGTAGTTACCCTACCTGATTTGAGCGTTTATAAGGAAGTTGAAAATCTTCATAGCAATTGGATAAAAGATATTTCTATTAATTACAACGAAACTAAGATAGCAGTGGCAAGCTTAGATAAAAAAGTAAGCATATCAGTTTTTCCCGACTTTGAAAATACAATTTACATCGAAGAATTCCCCTACATTATTTGGTCACTGGATTGGGCTAGTAATTCAAATTTTCTTTCTATGGGAGGATTTGAAGGGGCTTTACGACTGTGGGATGGAAGATTTAATCAATTCTATAAGAGATTTGAGATTATTACAGCTCCAATAAAGGCAATTGAATGGAGCCCTGATGATAATTACGTAGCCACTGGAACAACTGATGGAAATGTCTATATATGGAACAGTAAAAATGGAAACTTAGAATCAACTATGAATATTTCGAATGGTGAAATTGTTGATTTAACTTGGAGTAATGATGAAAGGTATTTGTATGCCTTGAGTAAAGGAAATTTATTGAGCCTTATAGATCTTCAGCAAAACAATATACCTTTGCAAAGTATTATTTTTGAAAAAGGCTATTCTGTTTCCTATAGAAAAAATGGGGAGTATACCACTAATATCCCTGAACAAGAAGAAAGCAAATTTTTCTACAAAAATAATCCTATAAGCCTTTTCGAAGCTGTAACCTTCGAAAGGAAAGAATTTATAAGCATTCCTATCTTAGAGGGTCCTGTTATAAATGTACCGTCAGAATTTTTGATATCAGATAAAAACAACTCTTTGCTTCTCAGCGTTTTTGATAATAATCTAATTACAAAAGTTGAAATATTAGGTCAAACTTTTTTAGTTAACAGCCAATCTTACTATCTATCTTTAGAAATAAATCCTGAAAAACTTACATCAAATATGCTTGAAATATCTGCTTATGACAACGATGGAAATAAATCCACAAAATACGTTCATTTGAAGTTTGAGAATATATATCTTCAAGTATTCACTAATCAAGCAGAAATTACAAACGAGGAAGGAGAAATAATAGCGATTGCAACTCGTGGAGACATCCTAAAATTAAAAGGAGTCTTAGGAGATACTTATAAAGTAGAATATATTGACAAAGAGGGATATATTAAAAAAGCATTTGTCGTGTTTTAAAAAAGCCCTCAAAGATGAGGGCTTTTTAATTTTATTATCTTATTAATTAAGCTTTTTGTGTTTTCTTACGTCTTTTTACCATACCTATGACAATTGGACTCGCAATATATAACGAAGAATAAGTCCCAATTATAACTCCCACAGTTAATCCGAAAGCAAATGAAGCTATTGACCTACCTCCCAAAAGGAACATCATAAAAACAACTAGGAATGTTGTCAAGGAAGTGTTCAATGACCTTACAATAACTTCGTTAATGCTTTTATTTGTTATACTTTCTATATCCATCCCACGATTTTTAGATCTGTTTTCCCTTATTCTATCATAAACAACGATAGTATCGTTTAGGGAATAACCTGCTAAAGTAAGAAATGCGGCTATTGCGGTTAAGTTCATTTCTATACCAAAGAGGGAATAAAATCCTAAGGTGATTATAACGTCATGAGCTAAAGCTAAAATCGCTCCCACACCGTAGGAAAATTGAAACCTGATGGTTATATAAGCTAGCAAAACTATCAGAGAAATAATTACAGCATACCAAGCATACGATCGAATTTCCCTAGCAGCATAACCTGAAACATCGTTGAATTGTTCAATATTTAAGCTCGAATCAGAAAAAGATTCTTCTAAACTATTTATGAACATTTGTTTTTCTTCCAACGTAGGGAAAGAATCTCTTACGGTAATTATGTAAAAGAATTGATCAGAAGCTCCTCCACCTGGGTTAGTTTGAATGATCTTAGCGGTAGCATACTCTTGATTTATCGTTTGTAAACCGTTTCTCAATTCATCAATTGTATAACTTTTATCAAAAGACACGATGATTTCACTACCACCAGAAAAATCAACACCTAAATTGAATCCTTTTACAAAAATCACTATTACAGAAAAAAGTATCAAAGCAATTGATAAATAAATGAAAAAACTCCTCTTACCAACAAAATCTATATTTGGCATTATTTAGTCCCCCCTTTTTCCACAACAATTCCTTTCACATACTTTTCAGGCTTCAAAAAGTGGGAAGTACTTTCTAATAGCAACCTACTAACCACCAAGTTAGTAAACATAGCACCTAAAACACCTATTATGAGGGTGACTGCAAAGCCTCTAATACTTCCACTTGTTACAAAGAATAAAACTAATCCTGCTAAAATAGTTGTTATATTGGCATCAAAAATAGTTGAAAAAACTTTATTAAATCCAAACTTTACCGCGGTTAAAGGGGGCCTTCCTACTCTAAGCTCTTCTTTTATTCTTTCGTATATAATAATGTTTCCATCTACTGTGGTACCAAAAGTTAAAATTATACCGGCAATACCTGGCAGAGTTAATATCGCTCCTGTCCAACTTAAAATTCCCATTAACAAAAATGTATTATATATTAGAGCAATATCTGCAATTACCCCCATCCATCTATAAAATATAATCATGTAAATCATTACTATTATAAGCCCAATGATTCCAGCGTTTATAATCGTAGTCACAATATCTCTTCCCAAAGTAGGGCCAAGGGTTCTTTCTTGAAATTTAACTAAATCTACCGGTAAATTCCCTGACTTTATCAAAACAGCAATGTTTTGCGCTTCTTCCATACTTTCTATTCCGCTGATTTCAGCTCTTCCTTGCGATATTCTTTCTCGAACAACAGGTGCGATTATAACCTCATCATCTAAAATGATCGCAATTCTTTCGTTTACTAAATTTGCGGTTGCTAATTCAAATTTTTGTCTTCCCTCATTATTGAAATTCAAATTAACTACAAATCCCGCTCCTTGACTATTAAGAGAAGCTACGGCATCAGTGACATCTAAACCGGTAATCTGAAATGGGGCATCTCCAAATTCGAAAACATTTTTTACCCTATACCAAAGGTTAGGGTTATTACTATCCTTAACGTAACTATACATTTCTATTTCTTCACCATTTATTTGTATAGTTCTATTTCTTGTAATTTCTGGAGTTGTTGTTGATTCCACAACTTCCAATACTTCTGCAAAGTAAAGTTTCCCCTTACTACCTATAAGTTCTTCAGCCCTTTGAGTATCTGATATACCTGGAATCTCAACGCGAACTCTGCTTTCTCCCCCGGAAACAACTTCGGAAACTATCGCCTCCGTGTAACCCGCATTGTCCATTCTTCTCCTTAGAACTGTGATTACATTATCTACAACCTCAGAAGTATTGACACCTTCAGGTACATCAAAGCTATATTCTAATAGCACCCCACCTTGAATATCCAAGCCTAAATTTATATTTGGGAAAAAACGTAGTATGCTTATATCATTCACATTACCCGATAAAGGTAGAATTAATCCTAATAGTGCAAAAACAAAAACTATTATAGTAAATAATATTCGTATTCTTCGATTTCTCAACTATTTCACCCCCTGAACAAAATCAATGTTAAAGAACTATTTATCATTTCCATCTTCATCTTCAGTTTCAGCTTCGGTTTCTTCTGGCTTTGCTTCGGGTTTATCAGTTTTAGAAAGAACCCCGGCAATGGCATTCTTTGTTATATCGATTTCTGTTTTGTCTGCCGTTGAAATTCTGATTCTTTCGTTGGTTATAGATATTATCTTCCCTATGATTCCTGATGATGTTACAATTTTATCACCTTTTTTTAAAGCAGAAAGCATTTCCTTATGCTTTTTCTCTTGTCTCCTTTGTGGGAGAAACAACAAAACCCACATCAATATTATTATTACTAAAAGAAGCAACATTCCACTTAGTCCACCACCACTTGCCGGGACCGCTTGTGCTTGTTCGACCGTGTTGGCAGCATCAGTAGCGCCTGCTGGGCCAAAGTTTATAAAATTTAATACTCTTTCTAACATAAATACACCTCCAAAATTATTCTTTAAAGAATTTTGTCGTTAAGCGTTTTTGTTATAATATAAGTTAATGCAAAAATTGCTTACTGTTAGATTGTATCATATTTTTCTTTTATGGTCAATGAATTCTTTACAACCAACTTGTCAAATAATTTTTGTTTATGTAATATTTCTTATATTTTATGTTATTATATATATGGTCATAAATTTTTTATGGTGACTTAAAATTGTATTAGGGGGGGTTTAGATGGATGAACCCGTATACGCAAAAATTATGGACGGAGACATAATCTTTTATTTTTCAAAGGGAAACACGCAAAAAGATCTTTTCGAACATTTTCAAAAAGAACTTGTTAAGATGAAAAGTTTTTTTAACATTGGGGATAGTTTTTACGTATATTTTGAAGACGGCTCTCAGCATAATTTATTAAATAAAATCGTAAAATTTGCCAACAGTCTTGAATTGAACGTTGCTGGAGCATATTTTGGAAAGCTTCCCGAAGGGAAAGTAGGAAACAAAGAGTTAACCCTTTCGAGTACCCAAATTTATAGAAAACATTTAAGATCCGGCCAAGTAATACAAAATCCTGGAGACATAATAGTTTTTGGAAATGTAAACCAAGGCGCAGAAGTCAACGCGGGTGGAAGTATTATAATATTTGGAAAGGTATTTGGAACCTTAAGAGCAGGAATTACCAACAAAAAAAACGCTTTCATTATAGCCTACGAATTGAATTCACCATTAGTAGAAATAGCGGGTATCCCTTTCTTCAACTATGAATGGCCGAAGTCTCCCGTTTCCATAAGAATTGAAGAAAATAAAGCATTAGTTGAACCCGTTGAATTGTAAAAGGATAGTAGCGCAAAAAGATATTAAATCAATTTTTTAATCTTTAGACCAGTAATTATGCTGTGTTAAAACCAAAAAGGAGGTCACGAATGGATACTTCTACTTTACTAAAAAATTTATCCAATACTTTTGGGGTGTCTTCTTTTGAAAATTACACTTTTCCTTTGATTGAAAAAGAATTAAAAAACATCTCACCAGATATAAAATTAGAAAAAATAGGAATAGGTAATTTAGTGGCAACTTATGGAAATGATAGCCCCAAAATTGCCTTTTTTGCGCATGTAGACGAAATTGGAATAGTTATATCAAAAATAATCGATGAACACTTCGCTCGCATTTCTCCCGTTGGGGGAGTCGATCCAAGAACTTTGGTAGGAAAAAGGGTTCTTTTTAAAACAAAAGATTCAGAAAAAATAGGTGTAATAGGATTTTTAGCCCCTCACCTACAAAAAAAAGAAGATAGAGAAAAATCTCCCTCCTTTGATGAGCTCTTCGTTGATTTTTCAATTTCGGGGGGAACCAATAGTATCGACGTTGGCGATATGGGCGTTATACAAGTCCAGGCTGTTGAACTTGAAAATGGAAAGATATCAAATAAATCTTTAGACAACAGAGTAGGTGCTGCGGTACTAATTAAGTCTTTGGAGTACCTACAAAATCTTAAATTTGAAGGACAATTGATTTTATCTTTTAACAAAGGTGAGGAAGTGGGATTAGTTGGAGCACAAGGTAGCGCCCATCACATAATGCCAGATTTTGCCATAGTAGTTGATGTTACATTTGGCGAAAAGCTACCAGAAAATTTTGAGCCCATCAAGCTTGGTGAAGGACCTGTTATAGGTATAGGTACTACCGTTACCAGAAGTGTTTTCGAAGAACTAACAAAAACTGCAAAAAACAACAATATCAAATACCAAATAGAAACTTTTACTAGAGGTAGTGGCACCGAAGCAGATGTAGTACAAATATCTTCTACGGGAGTAAAAACAGGTGTTGTTTCGGTTCCAATCCTTAACATGCATTCTCCCAACGAGGTTGTAGATCTAAAAGATGTGGAAGAAAGCGCAAAGTTATTATCTCTCTTTGCTTTAAACATTAGTTTAACTTGGAAAGGAAGTCGAAATTTATGAGGAAATATTTAAAAGACTTAACCAATCTTGCTGGAATATCTTCAAGAGAAGAAAAAATAAGAGAGTACATCAAAACAAATGTTGCCAACAAGGTCGATGAAATTACTGAAGACAACATGGGAAACCTGATTTGTTTAATTAAAGGTAAAGATTCCTCCAAAAAATTAATGCTCGACGCACACATGGACGAAGTTGGCTTTATGATCACCAGAATAAATGAAGACGGCACTTTTGGCATATCTCCCGTTGGAGGAGTTGACCCAAGGGTAGTAAAAAGTCAGAGATTAAAAATCGAAGAAAAAATATCAGCTGTTGTCAATTCGACACCTATTCATTTAGAAAAAGAAACGGACAAAGTTGAACAGTATGAAAGTATAAGGGTCTACGCTGGATTTTCCAACAAGGAGGAAGCATCTAAAAAGGTTAATTTGGGGGATATGGTTACATTTGACACTACCTATTATGAGGAAAATAACTATGCTGTATCCAAAGCCTTTGATGATAGGGTTGGATGTTCTATTATGATGGATATAATTGACTATTTTTTTGAGAACAACGAGAAACCTCTTTACGACACATACTTCAATTTTGCTACTCAGGAAGAAACAGGGCTGAGAGGTACTGGAACTGCAGCTTCAAAAATACAGCCAAATTTCGCTATTGTATTAGAAGGTACCACTGCCGGGGATAACCCTGAAAATACTCCGGATAAATGGGCAACCCACATCGGAAATGGGCCGGTATTAACATTCATGCATAGCGGTTTAGTACTTAACAAAGAGATCTTTGAAAAGATTGTAGATACTGCAAAAAAATTGGAGATTAAATTTCAATACAAAATGCGAACAGCAGGAGGAACAGATGCGGCTAGGCTCGCAAAGACACTTTATGGAATTCCAGCAGGAGTAATATCCGTTCCATGCCGATACATACATTCTCCACAATCTATAATGAATTTACAAGATTATGAAAATACCTACCAATTGGTAAAACAATTAGTCGTTAATACACCATTTTAAGAGAGGTGGCAAAAAAATTGAAAGAGCTAATAAAAAATATTACGGAGCTTTATGGACCAAGTGGAAGAGAAGATCAAGTCAGAGATTTTATTAAAGAACAGATCAAAGATTATGTGGATGATATTAAAACAGACAAGCTAGGAAATCTTATCGCCACAAAAAAAGGTAATTCTGGAAAAACTATATTATTTGACGCCCACATGGATGAAATAGGGGTTGTTGTTACGCACATTTTAGACAATGGCTTTTTAAAAGTAGAACAAGTCGGCGGTCAAAACCCTGTAAATTTGATCGGTTCGAGGTTGATTTTTAATGGAAGAATAGGGGTTGTTGGAGTTGAGGGAGAAAGTGAAAAAGAATTAAAAGATAATTATAAAAACTTATCTTTAGACAATATATTTGTTGACATAGGCGTATCTTCAAAAGAAGAAGCGGAAAAAATTGCCCCTATTGGCACTTTTGGAACCTTTGCCGAAGGTTTTGTCGATTATGGTAATTATTGTATGTCAAAAGCCATGGATGACAGGATTGGATGCGCTATTTTAATAGAAACTATCAAAAATATGAAAGATAATCAACACACAGTTTTATTTGCTTTTACTGTCCAAGAAGAAGTAGGTTTAGTCGGATCTTTTGTTTCGGCTTATGATTACGAAGTCGACAGAGCAATAGCTATAGATGTCACGGATTCCTTGGATACTCCTAAGGCTCTTAAAAGAATGAGCATGGCCTTGGGAAAAGGACCTTGTATTAAAATAAAAGATAATCTTTCTGTAAGTGACAGAGAAGTTGTAGAATGGATAAAAAATGCTGCTTTGGCAAACAACATACCCTATCAGTTCGAGGTATTAACCTTCGGAGGAACAAATGCCGCGGGCTATCAAAGAACTAAATCTGGAATTCCTAGTGGTACTATTTCTATTCCTACTAGATACATACATTCACCTCACGAGATGTTATCCTATAGCGATGTTGAAAACACGGTGAAACTGTTGAATACGCTTAGTAAAACGAATTTTTAGAAGCTTATTTTTTACGTTTGAGGAGGAAAATCATGGTCAATGTAGCGTTAATAGCTCACGATAAAAAGAAGTTAGACCTTGCGCTCTTTGCCAAAGAATGGAAGGATGTATTTAAAAATTGCAAACTTTATGCTACAAAAACCACTGGAAAGATTTTAAAAGAAAAAGTTGGATTAGAGATACAAACTTTTGAATCTGGACCATTGGGAGGAGACTTACAAATAGGCGCTCTTGCTGTCAGTGGGAAAATAGATTTTGTGATCTTTTTAAGGGATCCGTTGACAGCCCAGCCTCACGAACCGGATGTATCCGCTGTTTTACGGATTTGCGATGTACACAATATTCCACTTGCTACTAATTTAGCAACCGCTGAAGCAATAGTTCTCGAAATTCAAAAAAAGCTTAATAATTAATACTTATTATCTTGAAGATCTATTTGTTGATTACCAGTACTTAACGGTAGTACAATATTTGGCAATGCCGACTTCATTAAAATTTCGTTCAAATAAATTCTAATATAGGGCCAAAGAACATCATCAACAAAATTTTTAAGGAAATACTTTTTGGCCCTTTTGTTTTTTGAAAAACTTTCGAAATCCATATCCGTTTCGAAAATCTCTCTGAAGGTTAGAACGTAGTAAGCTATCCTCTTTTTTTCTCCTTCTAAAAAAATTCTGTAAGTAACAATTAAGTTTAAGTCACTGTTTTTTTGTTCGTATACATATCCTCTTTCGATCGTTATTTCAGTAATTTTTTCAACTACTTCTTTCGATGTTCTCTCCAAAAATTCACTTTCCAAAAATATATTCTTTAGAATTATATCTTTCAATAGGTTTATTTTTTTATCATCATTTTTCATAAAACTCCTCCCACAATTTATCAATTATTGTCTTTAGAAATTCTAAAACTTTATATATAACGGCTTTTTATAACTTGAGATGAAATATTTTTTCAAAATTATCATTTGTAGAAAACTCATCTGTGTTTATCTCTTTATTATCTTTAAATTCAAAATACAATTTGATATTCCCATCCAACACTTCTGCCAATCTTTGCAAAAACAAATATGTTGGATTGTAGTTTCCCTTTTCAAATTTAGAAATTATCGCCTGAGTTGTCCCCATCCGCTCAGCTAGATCTTTTTGTGTAATTCCCATTTGTAACCTTCTTTTTTTCATCTCATATACCAACTCTAATAACGCTTTTTTATCTATAGCTTCCCATTTCTTCTCATTTTCATTCAAAGCTTTCACCTCCAATCTCATTATATTTTATTATACAGCTTTTAGAAATTCTAAAACCTATTTTAAAGAGAATTTCTAGAACTTTAAATTTTTAAACGCACTCGTCCACAATATTTTGAAAATTATTTTATTACCAAACTAAACACATTATAAAATATCTTAAAAGATTTTTAGTTTTATATTTTTACTTAATTGTAACTTACTTATATTCTAAAAAGATTAAAAATGTGTTATAATATTTATCGCAATGATGAACAAACTAATTTACAATAAGAAGAAGGGAGTGAAACAGTGGAATTTTTCGAATATATTTCTAGTAGTTCAAATATCATAATTAGAGAATTTCTAAATCACTTGAAAATCATAGGTTTATCTTTACCTTTTTCTATAGGTATCGGAGTACCAACAGGAATTTTCATATCAAGGCATCCTAAAGCCGCAAACATAGTTATCTACATTGCCAGTATTCTGATGACTATCCCAAGTTTGGCCCTTTTTGGGATTATGGTTGTAATTTTGTCTCCTTTTGGAGCTGGCTTAGGGGTTACACCTGCCGTGATTGCTTTGATTATATACTCTTTACTTCCAATTATAAGAAATACATTAACAGCTATTCAAGCCCTTGACCCACAAATGATAGAGGCTGCTAAAGGAATGGGAATGACCGAATCTCAAATATTATTCAAGATCCGTTTACCTTTATCGATCCCTACTATAATGTCTGGGGTAAGAAATGCTGTAGTAATGGGAGTCGGCGTTGCTACTTTAGGATATTTTGTTGCTTCAGGAGGATTAGGATACTTTATTTTTGCTGGGTTAAGCAGGTCACGGTATCCAATGGTAATAACAGGGGTAATATTGGTCTCAATTTTGGGTGTTTTAGCTAATTATCTTTTACTAAAATTTGAGGATTTAATTACTCCAAAGGGTCTTAAAATTAAAGAATAAGATAAAAATCATAGGAGGAACATTAAAATGGCAATAAAATTAGTTGATCTCACAAAAAAGTATGGTGATTTTACCGCCGTTAATAATTTAAATATCGAATTTGAAGACAATAAATTAACTATTCTAATAGGTCCGTCTGGATGTGGAAAAACAACTACCTTAAAGATGATCAATCGTTTGATTGAAAGAACATCAGGCGATATCCTCTTCGATGGAAAATCGATTGACGATATAAATCCCATACAATTAAGAAGAAGTATAGGTTACGTAATACAAGAAATTGGATTATTCCCTCATATGACTGTATTCGATAACATCGCTGTAGTTCCAAGGCTTTTGAAATGGACTGAAGAAAAAATAAAAAAGCGGGTATACGATCTATTAGATTTAGTAAATCTTGATCCAGACGTTAACGCTTATAAGTTTCCAGCACAACTATCTGGAGGTCAAAGACAGAGAGTGGGAGTAGCAAGGGGACTTGCAGCTGATCCTGACATATTGCTCATGGATGAACCATTTGGTGCGATTGATCCTATAAATAGAGAAACATTACAAGATGCATTTCTTGAAATTCAAGAAAAGATCAAAAAAACTATTATATTTGTCACACATGACATAAGGGAAGCTATTAAATTGGGTGATAAAATTGCGATCTTCAAAGACGGTGAATTAGTACAGTACGATGATACACAAAATATTGTTCAAAACCCGAAAAACGATTTTGTTAAGGACATATTGGGGGAAGATAGCCAATTCAAAGCTTTGGAATTTGTTAAGGTTAGCGAAGGATTGTATAAAGACATTCAAGTCTTTAAAATTGATGAGGATCTTTCAAAGATTAAAAATACAGTACAGAGTAATTATCCTATCACCATTTTTGTTGATAAAAATAACAACTATAAAGGGTTTATAGAAACTAAAAGAGTGAATAGAATTAATGATTCATCTAAATTGAAAAGTTCTTTGAAAAAAGATCACGTTACGGAAAAATCAAGCCTTTATGAAGCATTAAACAAAATACTAAGTTCTTCAAGTACAAATATCCCTGTGGTTACAGATAAGCAAAAGGTAATAGGAGTGATCAACTTAAAAGCTATATTTGAACAAATGTCAAATAAAGAAGAGGTATGAGGAGGATAATATGGAATTTTTTACATACGTTGCTGAAAATCTTGGCTATATAGGAATAAAGGCTATGGAACATCTTTATTTGTTCGCAAGTTCTTGGGCAATTGCTATCGTTGTTGGAATGGCAATAGGAATCTATGTTACCCGCCCAGGAAGAGAGAAAAGCGGAAGAATAGCCCTTTCAATAACAGGAATAGCCCAAGCCGTACCAAGCATTGCTGTTATTGCCCTCGTTTTTTTATTCATGGGAATAGGTCCTGCCCCTGCGATTTTCGCTTTATTTCTATACAGTATAGTGCCTATAACTTTTAACACTGCATCTGGACTTTTTGGCATCGATAAAGGCATGATTGAAGCAGCAAGAGGCATGGGAATGACTAACAGAGAAATCTTGTGGAAAGTAGAAATTCCAACCGCGATGCCAACTATTTTTTCAGGAATAAGAAATGCAGCCATAATAAATTTAGGAACAGCTACCATCGCATCAGCCATAGGTGCTGGAGGATTGGGAGAACTGATTTTTATAGGTCTTGGAACCTTTAAATTCGAGATGATATTAGCTGGAGCTATTCCAGTATCTATAATGGCCGTTTTAATTGATTTTGCACTTGCAATAATACAAAACAGAATGACTTCGGAAGGTATTAAGTTACAAAATGAATAGTGAAAAAATTTTAAATGGAGGTGTTAACGTTGAAAAAATTGGCAGTACTTATGTTAGTTGTAGCGTTTTCTTTGACTTCGCTATTTGGTGCAACTTTAACCGTAGGTGCAAAAAACTTCACAGAACAGTATGTCCTTGGAAATTTGGCTGCACTGCTACTTGAAGAGAACGGCTTTAACGTTGTTGAAAGGTTCGGCCTTAGTTCTCTCGTCGCTAGACAAGCTTTGACAACAGGACAGATCGATTTATATCCAGACTACACTGGAACCGCGTGGGCAACTTACCTAGGCCAAGAAGAAATGATCACTGATCCAGACGATCTTTTCGAAAAAGTCAAAGAATTAGATGCTGAAAATGGTATTGTCTGGCTTGATAGGATAAACGCTAATAATACTTATGCACTTGCTATTCGTCAGGAAGATTACGAAAAATATGGTTTCGAAACCCTCTCTGATTTAGTTGCTTACTGGAACGAACATCCAAAAGATTTTGTAGTAGGAGTTGGTTATGAATTCTATGAAAGACCTGATGGCTTTTTTGCCTTTGCTGACCACTATGGTTTAGATATTCCTGATTCCCAAGTGTCAACTATGCAAGATGGATTAACCTACGAGGCAATTGCAAATAATAAGATAGATATTGCAATGGTTTTTGCTACCGATCCAAAAATTTTAAGATACAATCTACATGTACTAGAAGACGACCAAAACTTCTGGCCTTATTACCATATCTCTTACGCAGTTAGAAAAGACGTCCTAGATGAATACCCTGAAATTGAAGAAATTTTGAGACCTCTCACACTTTACCTAAACCAAGACATTTTAATAAGGCTAAACTACAGAGTAGATGTCGATGGTGTTGAACCAGAAGTTGTTGCGAGAGATTATTTACAAGGTTTAGGTTTAATAGAATAATCTCAGTTATCACATTAAAAGCCAGGAATCTCCTGGCTTTTTATTTTCTTAAAGAGTTCGACAATCTTGAACCAACAAATTGAATTATCTGAGTTAAGAAGATTAATATTGCCACGTCATATAGAAGAACATCCATTCTAAACCTTTGATATCCGTAGTTTATGGCCATTGCACCAAGGCCTCCGGCTCCTACCGCTCCTGCTATAGCCGTATAAGTTATTAAGTTTATAATCAACAAAGTAATATTTGAAACCATCTCTGGTGCAGTCTCAGGTAGTAGTACTTTAAATATAAACTGACTGTTGGTCATACCCATAGATACAGATGTGTCTAATAATCCTTGTGAAAGATTGTTAAAAGAAGTTTCAGCCAATCTTGCCATAAACGGAATGGCTGCTATAGACAATGGCACAATCGCTGCGGTTGAACCGATTATCGTTCCAGTTAATAATCTAGTTAAAGGAATTATCAAAATAATAAGAATGATAAAGGGGATTGATCTAAATATATTTACAATCCAATCTAAAACGGAATACCAAGTTTTTGCTGCTTTCTTATCACTCTTAGACAACATGTAGAGCGCAATTCCCAACGGAATCCCCAACAAAATAGCTATAAAGCCAGAAACAAACGTCATGTATAGCGTTTCAAGAGTAGCTATAAATAGATCTTGGATCATTTATTTCAACACCTCAACTTTGTAAACATTGGCAGAGAGCTCTTCTAAAAACTTTTCCATTTCCCTTTGCGTAGAAATAATCTCAACTATTAAAGTCCCATACGGATTGTCTTTCAAATGTTCTATCTTACCGTAAAGTATATTCAATGTGATGTCATATTTTTTGGTGATATTATGTAAGATAGGTTCATGTGTCTTTTCTCCCCAAAAAACTATCTTTATCAATCTATGGTTTTCTCCTTTAACAACCTCTTTTACCCTCTTCCAATCTATGTTTATTTCTTGATAAAATTCTTTATTCAGTTCATTTTCTTTTTCAATAAAAAATTCGTGGACTTTGCCAAAAAAATCAACCGTTCCATTTTTTAAATAAACAACCTTATCGCAAATCTTTTTGATGACGTCCATTTCATGAGTAACAATCAAAATTGACTTTTTCATACTCTTATTGATTTCCAATATGAGATCTAAGATTCTTTGTGTCGTACTTGGATCTAAAGATGATGTGGGTTCATCAAACAAAATAATATCAGGATTATTTATTAATGCCCTTGCTATAGCTGTTCTTTGCTTCTCTCCTCCCGATAACTGTGAAGGATAAGAATCCTTTTTATGAAGAAGATTCACATCTTCCAATATCTTATTAACACGAACTTCTATTTCCTTTTTAGTTACCTTTTCAATTTCAAGCGGAAGAGATACATTTTCAAATACCGTTCTAGAACTTAACAAGTTGAAATGTTGAAATACGATACTAATCTTTTTTCTTACGTTTCTCAACTGATCTGTATTTAATTTCGTTATATCTACTTTATCCAAGAAAATCTCCCCGGAAGTAGGAGCTTGGAGCAGGTTCAACGTTCTCAAAAGAGACGTTTTCCCCGCTCCAGATAACCCTATAATCCCCAAAATTTCTCCATTTTCAACTGAAAAATTTATGTTTTTTAAGACATGATTTTTGTTATCATATACGAGATTAAGATTTTGTATTTTTAACAACTACGTTTCTCCTTTTGCATTATTTTATGAAACTTCAAAATACCGGTACTACAGCACCATTGTACTTCTCTAAAATAAATTCTCTCACGTTATCGGTTGTTAGTACTTCAACCAAAGCTTTTACTAGTTCATCGTCGACACGACTTTCCTTTACCGCTATTATGTTTGCATATGGAGATTGGGCTCCTTCGTAGAATACCGCATCTTCCAATGGATTCAGGTCAGCTTCTATAGCATAATTTGTGTTAATAACTGCACCAACAACATTTTTATCTTCCTTGTAAGTTCTTGGCAAATACGGCGCTTCAAGCTCTTTGAATTCCAAACCGTATGGATTTTCCACGATATCTTTGATAGTCGCCACTAAAGGATCTTCTCTCTCCCTAAGCTTAATTAATCCGTATTCTTGAAGAAGCAACAAAGATCTACCTTCATTGGTAACATCGTTAGGAATTATGATTAAATCACCTTTTTCAAGGTCATTTAAATCTTTTTTCAAATAAAACCCCATAGGTTCAACGTGTATCTTAGCAACAGACACCAAGTCTGGCAAGTTACGTTCCCTTTTAAAAGTTTCTAAATATGGTTCGTGTTGAAAATAATTTGCATCTATAGAACCATCTTCCAAAGCCAAATTAGGTTGAACATAATCTGTAAAAATTACTATTTCAAGTTCAACACCTGTTTTTTCTTTGAAATCATCTTTTACAAACTCTAAAATCTCGGCGTGGGGAACTGGAGTCGCTCCAACTTTGAATGTATTACCACCAAAACCAAACAAAGCATACCCTTCAACGAAAAACAATGTTAAAAAAACAAATAATGAAACCAAAGCCCTGAATACACTCTTACTTTTTTTCATACTAAATCCCTCCCTCGTAAAATATGTTTGAAAACTCTTTAAATTAGAACTTTATATACAAAAAACCTCTTCCGGTAGAATGGAAGAGGTGTATTTTTATAACTTTTATCCTCTCCTTATCTCCCAGAATTACTCTGCAGGATTTGGCACCATTACATAATTTGGTTAAATTATGCAGGTTGCCGGGCTTCTTCGGGCCAGTCCCTCCGCCACTCTCGATAAGGAATCAAAAATTATTAATTTAACTAATATTATCATATTATTTTTTGAAAGTCAAGCTAATTTTACCTCTCTTGCCATTGCTTTTGCCAATTCACTTAATTTCTTAAAATCTTCTTCTTTTGCAGATAGCCTTGCTTCAACCGGCTCAGCTACAAGTGGCCATTTCATTTGTTCATTGTACTTAACTAGAGTAGATACTCCACCTCCGCTCCAGCCATAAGTACCAAAGATACCTAAAACATGATTTTTTATGTTGGTATGGGATAACCATTGAACCAGTGACTCCATGTAAGGAAAAAGACCTTGATTATACGTCGAGCTTCCAAAGATTACTCCTTTGTATCTCCAAATCTCGTTAATTATATAAGAAATGTGCGTTTTTGATACATCCATTATTTTGATCTCTTTAATGCCTTCTTCAGCCAATTTCCTTGCAACATAGTCTGCCATCTCTTCTGTATTTCCATACATCGATCCATAAGCTATTACAACGCCTTCTTCAGTCTCATATTTACTCCATTTATCGTACAATGAGTAAATTCTTTCAGGATTCTTTCTCCAAATTGGTCCGTGGGTAGAAGCGATTATTTTTATATCTAGATTAGCTTCATTCAATTTTTTTAACGCCCTTTGTACCATAGGAGAGTACTTTCCAACTATATTAGAAAAATATCTTCTGATTTCATCTTCGAATACTTCTACCTTTACTTCATCATCGAATATTCCTCCGTCTAAGGTCCCAAAGCCTCCAAAGGCATCACCAGAAAACAAAATTTTATCTGTTTCATCGTAGGTCATCATCGTTTCTGGCCAATGAACCATCGGAGTTAGGTAAAACTTTAGATTACGCTTCCCTAAGTTTAGAGATTCACCATCCTTTATCTCTTGAAAATTATCTTCAACCTGATAGAGATTTTCTATAAACTGAAAAGTGGTTCTATTACCAACAATTTTTAAATTAGGAAATTTTTGCAAAAGTTCTGGAATAGTCCCAGAATGATCAGGTTCCATGTGGTTGATGATTAAATAATCAAGAGGTTTACCGTTTAAAAGATTCTTGATTTTGTCAAAAAATTCAGTTACCTTCGATTCTTTAACCCCATCGATTAAAGCTGTTTTTTCATCTAAGATTAAATAAGAATTATAGCTAACCCCTTTCTCAAGAGGCCATAAGCTTTCAAAAAGCTGCGTATCTCTGTCGTTTACACCAACATAGTAAATACTGTCACTAATTTTTATAGAACCATTCATACTTTCTTCCTCCTTTGAATTTCTACGTTTTATATTAAGGTTAACTTACTAAATTGCTCTTATTTTTTGTCGTTCTAAGTTTGGTGTAATTGAATAAACGTGGGCTTCTTTGCCTCTTTTTCCTTCAAAATATATTATAGCACATAATCTAATTTGTTTTGTGGCTATAGAAAATGGTAAGTTAAAATAATTCATCATTTTGTAAATTACTATCTTTTTTGTCGTGTTATAATACGAATAACAATTAATTTATAAAATATCCTGTGGGCTAACTGTGGGGTGGGGAGCGGGGAGAAGGGGCGTTAAAACAGACTAGATTTAACTAATTAAAGTAGCTTTTAGTGTTTTTAAGGACAATAAAATATTCTATACAAAGAGGTGGAGATTAGTACATGGAACAAATAGTGAAGCATCTTTCAAGAAAAAATATCTGTGAAGAAATAAAACCCGGAGCTTCCTCATTAATTATATTTGGAGCCTCTGGGGATTTGACTTTTAGAAAATTAATCCCTTCTATATATACATTGTTCAAAAAGAACCTATTGCCTGAGGAATTTTTCTTGCTAGGAATAGCAAGATCTAATTTCTCAGATGAGGAATACCGTCAAGAAATTAAAAATAGATTATTGCAAGAAAACGAGGATAACTATATAATCTCAAAATTTATTGAAAAAGTCTTTTATACTTCGGGTTTCTACGATGATGATACCCTTTATTTGGAACTAAAAAATAAATTAAATTACTTGGATAAACTCTTCAACACCCAAGAAAATCATCTTTTTTATCTTTCAACCCCTCCAAATGTCTATTTAGAAATAATTAAACGTTTGGGGAAATTTAATTTGACCAAAGAAAGCGAAAATTCTTATTCAAGAATAATTATAGAAAAACCCTTTGGCAGTAATTTTAACACATCCAAAGAATTAGATGAAGAACTTCATAAGTATCTAAATGAAACCCAAATATACAGAATCGACCATTATCTTGGTAAAGAGACCGTTCAAAATATAATGATGCTTAGATTTGCAAACATTGTTTTTGAACCTATTTGGAATTATAAATACATAGACAACGTTCAGATTACCGTAGCTGAAACATTGGGTGTAGAACACAGGGCGGGATATTTTGAACAAGCTGGCTTATTAAGAGATATGTTCCAAAACCATATGATGCAACTTTTGACATTAGTAGCAATGGAACCACCAGCTTCCCTTGAAGATACAAGCGTTAGAGACGAAAAAACGAAACTATTGAAGACTATAAGGCCTTTTGAAAAAGATAAGATAGACGAATACTTTGTAAGAGGTCAATACATTGATGGAATGATAAATGGTAAAGAAGTTCCAGCTTATACAAAAGAAAAGAATGTTAATCCAGACTCCTTTGTAGAAACATTTGTAGCGGCTAAATTTTTAATTGATAATTGGAGATGGAGTGGGGTGCCTTTCTATTTAAGGGCAGGAAAAAGATTGAAAAGAAAGGTTACAGAAATCGCCATAATCTTTAAAGACGTTCCCCATTCGATATTTGCTAAAAATGACATAACCTTAGAGAAAAACACTCTCATTCTAAATATCCAACCAGACGAGGGATTTTCACTAAAAATTCAAGCGAAACAACCTGGTTCCAAACTTTGTTTGAATACACTAACAATGGATTTCAATTACGATGAATTCTTCAAATTCAAAGGTCCTGATGCATATGAAAGACTTCTTTTGGACGCCATGTTGGGTGATCAAACACTTTTTGTAAGAAGCGACGCTATGGAAATTTCTTGGAAAATCTTCACCCCTGTTTTAGAAAAATGGGAAGAAGAAAAACACAATGGGCTGAGATTATACAAAGCTGGTACATGGGGACCAAAAGAATCTTTTGAATTATTAGCAAAAGACGATAGAAGTTGGCGTAACTTAGATTTTGAAAGCGAGGCTTTGTATGCAAGCAAAATTTTTTGATGATCCTCAAAAGTTCCACAATGAAGCCGTAAATTTAATTTACAACTTGTATGAAGAAAGCATAGAAAAAAACAAATTATTCACCTTAATGCTCTCAGGTGGAAGAACTCCACTTCCCCTATATGAAAAATTGGCAACAGAGTACAAAGATAAAATGAATTGGGAGAAGGTCCACATTTTTTGGGGAGACGAAAGATACGTCGATCAAAAAAGTGACGATAGTAATTACAAATGGGCTTCCGATTTGCTAATAAGCAAGATTAATATTCCAACAAATAATGTACATAGGATAAAAACAGAACTCCCCATAGAAAAAGCGTCACAAGAGTACGAAAAAGAAATAATAAACTTTTTTGGAGTACAAAATCCCGTTTTTGATTTGATATTACTAGGAATAGGAGAAGATGGCCACACAGCATCTTTGTTCCCTTCAAGTGACAGTTTAAAAGAAAGCAAAAAGCTCTTCACTGTCACACCGCCTTCTGGAACACCTAAATTACCTAGAATTACAGCCACGTATAAATTGCTGAACAATGCGAACAATATCCTTTTTCTAAGTTCTTACAAAGGAAAAGAGAAGGTAATAGATGAAATCCTAAACAACCCCAAAACAGCAGAAGAAAAATATCCAGCAGCAAAAGTTAAAGTTAAGAATACTTATTTTTTCATAAAAATATAGGGACTGTTTAACAGTCCCTATTGAATTGATAATTATCAAAAATAAAGATCTCTTTTTGTATATGTAGAAGGGAGAGATTAATTAAAATTCTGCAACCATCGAGATTGAAAGATACTTATCTTCATCGAAAGTTGCTAAATCTGTTGAATCTATTATATTTCCAAATAATAGCATTAACTCTACTGGCATTTCTTCGTTTGCTGCTTTGAAGTTAACGTCATATCCGAACTTCTCATCTGCGTTGTAGTAAACATCTCCACCAATTCTCAAAGATTCTAAGAACTCGTAACCACCACCAACCTTAAGAGCATAAAAATTGCTGTCTTCCATTTCATAATAAATAGCTGCGTCCAAATCAAAGCTTCGATAATTTGCTATAGCTTCAGCAGTTATACCATTATTTGAATTTGAATATTTCAACTTAACAGAGAAAGTGTCTTCTTTATCGTAACCTACTGACACGCTATCGAATTCTAAATCTTCGAGATCAACCTCGGCGTATAAGCCAAATGCATCAGCCCTAACAACCAAAGAAGTTGCATCCACGGTATCGAACAAAGCACTTAGAGCATACCTGTCAGTGGAATATGAACCAAAGATTCCCCATTTAAACTTATCGTTTTGAGAAAATAGATCTAATCCTACATCAAAATTGTTCCAATTTAAGAAAACAGCAAAACCGCCAAGACTCTCTTCGGGATTTTCATAGTCAAAATTATATTTTGAATTTACTTCTGTCTTATAAAATGCACCAAAAGAATACATATCCTGTAGCCATAAGGCTTTCATACCGTAAACTTTAAACTGGTAGTTGACAGATGAAGCTCCTATTTTTAATTCTAAATCGGCATTTTCAATATCTGGATTTATACTCAGTATAACCTCATTGGAAACGACTGGATCGCTAAAAAACCCAGTCTCTTCCTCTAATTTAGCTTTTAAAGTGAACTGATATTCTCCTGAAAGAATGGACGCACTCTCTGCTGCTGCTGCTTCAGCCGCAGGAGCAGAAATTTGCAACTCTCCATCTACTAAAATCAACTCAAAGGAGGAGTTCCTTCCTCCATATGGGTCTGGAACGTAATCGGGAGATTCCGGATCCTCGTACCAATCAGTGCCATTTACTACGTATTTGTATTCATAAACACCAGGTTGTAAATCATCTGCCACATAAATCCAAACTCCTTCACTGTATTCCATTTCCCAAGCTGTAGTACTCCAGTTGTTGAAAGACCCTGCTAAAAATACCGTATCAGCTGTTTCATTTTCGTATTCAAAAATTACTTTGCCATCCTCAACATACACCTTAGAGAAAGAAACCACTACCATCAAAGAAAATAAAAGAACAAAAACTATTTTTTTCATCTTTCCACCTCCATATTCTCCCTATTTTTTAAAAATTGAAAGTAGTAGTAACACCTATTTGCTTTTTAAACGATAAAACATTATCAAAGTCGCCATTGCCTATATAAAATTTGATATTCCCTTTTGGTACATAGTAGGTGATCTCGCCGTATGCGGTGAAATATTGCTCGATGATCCCTTGTATATATTGAACTTTTGCCATAGCAGAAAATTGATCAAAATTCCTTGAAATATCTACGTAATAAAGTTCTCCTAATGATTGAAAAGATTCTTCAGAAACCGGATTACCAAAAGCATATTTAATATTACCCTTAAAATCAAAAATATCATAATTCCCTTCTAAATACAATCTAAAGGGTTTGTAAGAGGTGATATCGGTCCAATCATCCTCCCATCCTCTCTTGTAAACTGATGCTTTGTAGGAAGTTAAAAACGGGATAGAAAGATCCTGACTATAGGTAATTGACATTTCTGATCCATCCATCACGAAATCGGAGAATGTACCATCAAAATCTCCGGAAACATACAACTCTAAATTGTCGATGTATAAATTAGTTCTAAGCCTATCTATATAAGTTTCGGTGCCAAAATCCAACTCCAATTTATTTGTCAATCTAATATCGTTATAGGAACCTTCCAAATAAATGTTTTCCATCAAACTATCCGGAGAATATCCTCTGTAAAAATTATCTGAAATGTATGTTGTATTAAAATTATACTCAAATTCCCCTAATTCTCCTCTTACCCCACCATACAAAAGATAATTATCTTCTATACTATATGAAGCGGTTTCTACATCTTGCTGATAAGAAAGAACAACCTCTCCGTAAGGTTTTACACCTTCAAAAGTTCCAACATTGAAATCAAATCCTATCATCTCATTATAATCTAAAGACTCGTTCTTGTAATCTTTCAAATATAAAACGCTTGAATTTACTCCGCCAAGCTCGGGAAGCCTATAATGTAACAAATTAAAAAGATACCCACTTTTATCCACTGCGTAAAAATTCATATTACCAAAATTATCTAAATCAGCATACAACTTTAGACCATTCACAGATCCAATCTTTTCATTGTTGATTATTTTCAGCCAATCATCTGTTGAAACACTTTTTCTGTTCCAATAAGTAGTGAGATCTAAGTTCTCTAATTCATATGTAAATTCGGAAGAAGAAACCCACAACTGATCGCTTGAATCCTTATTTAAATTGAATTCACCTCGTAAACCTTCACCAAAGAATTTAAAATAAAGATCTGCTTTGTTGAAATTATCATAGAACGAGGCGTCTTCTTCATCTGAGTAATCATAATTTAAATTTAATTCGACGCTTCCGTTGAGATTAATACTTCCAAAGAATATGGTTGCAATCACAATCATCAAAAAAACTAATGGAGTTTTTTTATTTCTCACCAATTTCACCTCACTTTTCTTCAAACTCTATGTAACTTATACTAGGATAAAATCTAACGGTAAGTTCGTCGGTATCGCTTTTTAAAGTATAAACTGCATCGGCAGAACTGTCTGAATAAACTTCCCCGTTAAATATCATATGCCAAGGTTGCCAGCCTAAACTCGGTTTTATCTTATAAGCAATTGTATCATTCGCTTTGAACTCTTTGCTGATTGTTGCAACTAAAACATCCCCCTGTCTTTCAAACTTTATAGCATCCTCATCCCAAGTTTTTGCTCCCCAATTTCCTGCCAAATACCAATCTTGCAATAATTTGGTATCATCTCCAACACCTACTGCTTTACCTTCTTCCATCTTTGTTGTATCTACGTAGATGGTTATTTGCTCCAAATTATTATTTTCTACTACATCTTTCCAAATAGGTATTGAAGAAGTTGCTATATTACCGTCGCTTTTAACGTAGAAGATCTTGTAATAGCTTAATTCATATATCTTTCCTTCTTCATCTATTTCTGTATATGTGAGATCTGAAGTGGGTATGGTGATTGCATAAAGCCCTAAACTTTCCTCATAGGCTAAAAGATCATCCGTAGTCGGTATATTGTTGTTTTTGGAGTAACCCAAATAAATACCTGGATCAAGGGTAATATCAAGCAGGTTCATCATACAACCAGATAAGGTAAATACAACGAGAACGCCAAGAAGTACATAGAAAATTTTCTTTTTCAAAAAATTCACCTCCGTTATTGAAAGAAGAAAGCCCCTAAGGACTTTCTTCTTGGTATTTTAATACTTTTTTACTGAGCCCAACTTTCTACAAAGTTTACAATCGTTGCATCATCGGTTAAAACATATGTTCTATTACCAATGTTATTACCATTAGCATCTTTTTCAACATAAGCCCAATCATCGTCAGGATTATCATCCATATTATCCATTCGTAAGAACTTGTATCCTTGTGCAGTATAAGAGGTAGTTGTTGCTTCGGTTGTAAAATAACCAGTAGTAGAGTCTTTGTTCAAAGTTAATGAGTTATCCCAATCTCCATTCCAACCTCTCATATATATTGCATCGCCCTCAGTTCCTTCTGGTACATGTACAACAAAATTAACCGTTATCTCTTCTTGCAAAGCACTATAATCTATAGGTTCCATCCCTTTCCAATTAAGTACGACATCTTCAACATCACTCTGGGGAGCTACCTCCAGTCTTCTATCTCCGATGTCACCACCGCTTTCATTTACTTCCACAAAATCCCAAGGGACATCGCAAGTGTACTTATATTTTACCGGATAATCCTCATCGTCGAACAAAGTCGAAATATCAAATTCTGCATACAGTTGCTCACCATCTACTTTTACTTCAGATGTTGCTGCAGAAGTAATATCCCAACCATTGTAACTTCCCATCAAGTAAATAGGACTGGCTTCAGGTGTTGTTGTAGGAAGATACACTTTTAACATCACTGTTTCTTCCGGTTGCTCCTCTGGTTCTTCTTCCTGCTGGGTTGGTAAACATCCAAAAAGCACAAAAATACTTAAAAAACTTACTAACATAACTACTAACCACTTTTTCTTCATACTCATAACCCCCTTTTTAAGATTTTGGTATTTGATTTTTTCCTTTCAATTACAGAGGTACCCATACTGACCAACCTTCATTTTCACTCGTTATAACTTTGAAATCTCCATACCCATTTTCATCTGTTGTTACTGTACCTTGTATATGACCTGTATAATCGTAGAATGTTGTGTTAGGCTGGCGTGAGTTAATACGTTTGGTTCTCACTTCATTTGTTTCTCCATCTGAAATCAACAAAACAAGCCCGTCTTTTTCTACCTCAGGTAGCCCTTCTCTTACATAGCCGTACACATCTTCATCATTGTTATCAATTTCATATCCTCGCCCATATGCATAGTTCCTTCTAACTTCTAATAATTTGTCTAATCCTTCTTTCATTCCATATATATAGTAATCTTTCCAAAAAACAACCGGTGTTCCGTATTCTCTTGTTAAAATATAGGCATAAGCTTGATACTTTCTTCTGTAGATTCCAGGGTCAACATCGTCTCTATTAGTGTCGTGGTTATCGACGAAAGTAACAGCCCTATCCTCATACCCATCTTTGTTCACCAATCCAACATATTGTAGATTTGTTAAATCTGCACCATCGATCATATCTACGAAAAAACTTCTCAAAGGAAAGTCGAATACTTTCAAACTCTCATTACCTACGGTGTCAAGAAACTTTGCTAAGTCATCTGTGTCTTCTATCCATGCTTCTCCGACATAAAACAAATCTTTTGTTGAACTGCCTTGTACATCATTTATCCATTCATTTACAAACCTATAATCTACATGTTTTACGGCGTCTAAGCGAAATCCATCAAAGTTTATATCGTTTACAATCCACTTGCCCCAGTTGGTAACATCTTCTTTCACATCAACATTTTCATAATCGACATCTGCTCCCATCAAGTAATCATCATCCCAATAAAATGTATAATCCCAATTTTTGCCTTCAAACAAATACTTGCCATGTGTATCTTTGTTTGCATCATAATCAACTCCGTCAAAACATTGCCAGTTCCAAGTAAAATCACTGTATTTGCCGTTTCTACCTGAGAAGTCAAAAACCGTGAATGCTCGTATAGTTTCACCGGGTTTGTCAGGGCTAATATCACTCAACTTAACCTCTTCGGTCCCATCGGCACCCATTCTATGATTCAATACCGCATCGTAATAAACCTTTACGTTGTTCGAATGAAGGGAAGAAATCGCATCTTCTAACTCTTCTTTTGTTCCATACTTTGTGCGTATCGTACCATGATGATAAAATTCCCCTAAATCCCACAGATCGTATGTTGCATAGCCAACATCTGATGTTCCGAACAGAGCTTTGTTGGCAGGGGGTAACCAAACCGCTGTAAAACCTTTTTCAGATAGCTCAGAGGCTCTCTTTTTCAATAACACCCATAAATCTTCTTCTTCAGGATGATTTACTAAGTAATCACCTGTTGCCATCTCCCAGTAAAAGGCTTGAAGAATTGTTTCGTTTCGTGTTGAGGGAACTTTTTGATTAAAAGGAAATTCAAGAAAAGTACCACTACATCCAAAAAGTACAAAAGTCAGTAGAAAAATTAATATACCAACAAAAACTTTTCTTTTTTTCAAAAACTAAAGCTCCTTCCATTTAAAGATAATTGTCATAAATGGAAATGATTCCATTCAATTATAGCACTAATGGAAACATTTCCACAAACCCGATTAAGAACGATTATGGACGATTGTAAGAGTTTAGAGCAAAATAAATACAATTAGAAAGGTAAATCTTAAAATTTCTTCATTTTTGTAAGTTTTTTGTAATTAACCATACAGTGAATTCTTTGGTATAATTATTAAAAAACTTTTAATGGATTCAATACCATAAAGAGGGAGGGGAATTAGTAGTGTTCAACATCGCTGTCATTGTAAACACTGTAGCCGTTTTAATTGGGGGTACAGTGGGGACATTTATTGGAAATAAATTACCGGATAATTTGAGACTGATTTTATTTCAAAGTGTTGGTTTAACTACTTTTTTAATCGGAGTAGGGATGGGATTAGATGCGAGCAATTTGATAGTGGTTTTGGTATCTTTGGCACTGGGAGGAGTAATTGGAGAGTTATTGAGAATTGAAAAAGGTCTGGGAAAATTGGCAAACATCGTTGAAAGATCACAAGGAGAAACACCTTTTGTAAGGGGATTTATTACCGCCACTGTTCTTTTTGTTATAGGCCCTATGACGATAATTGGATGTCTAAATGCCGGTCTTTCGGGAGATAACTCTGTGATTTTCTTAAAATCTGTTCTGGATGGAATTTCTTCTATGGTCTTAGCCTCGGTTTATGGTGTGGGAGTTACATTCTCTGCTGTGAGTGTTTTCTTGATTCAAGGTTCTATAGTTAGTTTGGCTGGAATGCTTTCTTTCCTTTCGGATCCTTATTATTTAAATGATTTTACAGCCGTTGGAGGGGCAATGATAATTGCCATTGGAATAAGACTTTTAGAAATAAAAGATATAAAAGTAGGAAACTTCCTTCCTTCTTTGATAATTGTTGTTTTGATAAATTTTATTCTCACCTTTTTTGGCAGATTTTGACAAATTCCTACAAAATATGTTATAATATTTAATAGATAGACTAACAAATGTTTTCTTCTTATTTAAACTACTATTTATATCTTTGCCGCCCATACTCATACTATATTTACCTATGTTTCTAATACTGATCAATTAAACAAAACTAATTATAAAACCTTTTTTGGAAGGTCTTTATTTTTATTACCTGTTAAAAACATGACTGAAAGGAGGAATCAAAATGCTTAGATTAGAAGATGCCTTATGGAAATTGGAAAAATACGAGGATGAATTGTTAACTAATACGATACTTTACAACCAACTCCCTTTAAAAAACCCCAACGAACAAAAAAATTTTTTAATAAACAGATTAAAAGAAATGAACTTACCAAATATTAGGGAAGATGATGAAGGGAACGTATACGTCTCTTTTGTTAACGATGATACTTCCTCTACGGCACTTATTTTCACAACCGTAGATGAGATACGCGATCCCCTTATTGAAAGATTCGCCAGAGTATTAAAAGGAAAAATAGAAGGGTTAAAGATCGTTTCGTCTTCACTTAACGTTGCGGCTCTTTTGACTATGATAAAGTTTTTACACTCAGAAAAAGTAGACTTAAGAAAGAACGTTATTTTCCTTTTTCTTAACCAAGCAAGAAAAAACAAGTTTTTGAGTTTAGGAGAGTTTTTACAAGAAAATATGAAAAGCTTGGACTACGCTATTAAAGTCAATGGTATCAATTTAGGAGATCTTGGGCATCGTTCTTTGGGAAAATATGTCTACAAATTAAAATTTTATTCCCGAGATTCAATACATAAGACTTCTAAATCTCCTTCAACCCTAGAAATATTGTACAGAATAACGTCCAATCTTAAAGAAAATGCCGATATGGAAGGGACATCTGCAAGTATCTTGAAACTCGACAAATTCGAAGACAACACAGAAGTAATATTGGAGATAAAAAGTGAAGGAGATCAGGACCTAGAAACTATAAGTGAAAATTTAAGATCCACCGTCACAGAATTAGCAGAAAGATACAATTTAAAGATAAAATTGAATCTACTTTCATACATACCGACCACTTTCATACCAAAAGACCATCCTTTGATCGAACAGATCAGAGATGTTCATAATCATTTAAAAATCAAGACTAAATTGGTTCCTTTAGACAAAGATGAGGCATTGATAATTAAATCAGGTATTCCAGCAGTTTCTCTAGGTATAGCGAAAGGCGAGATATTAGATGGCATAGAATACTTCGAAAGAGATGGTGTAATGAAAGGTTTGAATCAAATTTTGATGGTAGTGGATAACGTAACAACAGAAAACTTTGCTGAAGAAGAGATAGATCAGGACATTATAGGAGAAGAAAAAGATTAAATAGAAAGGAAGATCATAAATGAAGGATAATGTCTTAAAACGCTCTTTTCACCATTCGAAGTTTGAGAACATTAAAGAGCTCGTTAAATTAAAAGAAAAACAAGATATCAAGATATCCCTTGCCTTTCCTTCTTTAAACGAAGAAAAAACAATTGGCAAAGAGATACTCATTATGAAAACAGAACTTATGGAAAAATATCCATTATTGGATGAAATTGCTGTTATTGATTCTGGCTCAGAAGATGAAACGGTTTCTATAGCAAAAGAGTACGGTGCAAAAGTTTTTTACTCCAGTGATATTTTACCAGAATACGGTTTTTACAAAGGAAAAGGAGAAAATTTATGGAAAAGCCTATACGCACTTAATGGCGACATAATCGTATGGGTGGATTCAGATATAGAGAACATACATCCAAAATTTGTATACGGTTTAGTTGGCGCTTTGTTGAATTATCCAGAAATAGGCTACGTTAAAGCCTTTTATGATAGGCCTATTGTTGGAAAATCAGGAATGCAACCAACGGGTGGAGGAAGGGTTACCGAATTGGTTGCAAGGCCTTTATTTTCTTTGTTTTACCCAGAGTTATCAACGATAATTCAACCGTTAAGTGGCGAATATGCTGGAAGAAGGGAAATTTTAGAAAAGCTCCCGTTTTTTGTGGGATACGGTGTTGAAATTGCTCATCTCATCGACATAGCTGAACAATTTGGCACTGAGATAATAGCTCAAGTCGATCTTGAACTTCGAATACACGACAATCAACCTTTACACTCACTGAGTAAAATGGCTTTTGAACTCACAAAGGTAGTATTAAAAAGATTGGAAAAATATAGTAAGTTAGATTTAAAAACCAAATTGACCGATAAACATATAATGATTCAAAAAAAAGAAAATGAAAAAATATTAGTTCCAACGGAGATACCAAGTGTTGAAAGGCCTCCTATCATCACCATCCCTGAGTACAAAGAAAAGTTTTCAAAAGGGGAAAAGGTATGAACTACCTTTACATCTTCCACTACCATTACATAAAAGGCGGAGTTTCGACCGTTGTCAGAAATATCGTAAAATCTCTAAAAAACGAGTACAAAATTACTCTCTTTGGTTCAAAAAAAATGGGTATAGACGGGATAGAAGAGGTCTTATCTTACAAAAATGTAGATTTTATTGACTTTCCAGAACTCAGATACATATACTCTGACAGCACAGATTATAAAACTTTTGTGGAACTCAAAGAATCGATAAAAAACAAATTGAACAATTATCACCATGAAAAGGCTATATACTGGGCTCATAACTATAACTTAGGCAAAAACCCCGCCTTCACAAAGGCTTTTAAAGAATTTATCACAACAAAAAATATCCCCACAATAATTCAAATTCACGACTTTCCTGAATGTGCAAGATGGGAAAACTATTCTTTTATAAGAAAATTCATAAATTCTTCCATGTATCCCATAAGGAAGAACATACAATATGCAACTATCAATCTATCCGATTACAATAGACTTATAAAATCTGGTATACCTTCAGAAAATACTTTTTATCTTCCAAATGCTGTTGAATTCTCTAAAAATAAAGATAAAACAGATGACATTGACAAAGATGAAGTCATAAACAAACTAAAGAAATTGGGATATAACGTTGATCCAACAAATAAAAACATTTTGTATCCAACAAGAACGATAAGAAGAAAAAATATTTTAGAAGCCGTGCTTATAAATCGCTTGTATGGAAAGAGTAATCTTCTTGTCACATTGCCAGCTAACTCTGATAAAGAAAGACCATACGAAAAAATTGTAAAAGAAACCTTTGAATCTGAAAAGGTTAAGGGAGCTTGGGCTATTTCAGCAAAAGACCCATCACTTTTTCCATATATTCTGAATATATCTGATCTTTTCTTTTCTTCTTCAGTATTAGAAGGATTTGGAATGATATATTTAGAATCAAAATTCAACGAAAAAAATTTTTTAACCAGAAAATTAGATGTTATAGAAGATTTCAAAAATATAAAAGAAGTAAGTTTTTACGATCGATTTTTGGTTAGGCTTTCTCCTAAAGAGATTAAAAAAGTAAAAGAAGAATACGAAGAAAAAATTAACAAGATACCTATCTCCGAAGAGAACAAAAATCATTTAAGACAAGTTTTAACCAACAAATTTGACAAAGATTTAATTGATTTTTCATTTCTCCCCGTCGAACTTCAGAAGAAATTTTGTATGGAAGAAGAAACAAAACTTAAAGATTTGAAAGAAATTAACAAAGAAATATTTGATAAAATAAAAATGTTGACTTCCACAAATCACAGGGACCAAGGAATAAATTTGGAAGATTTCTCATTGAAGGCGTATAAAAGTAAAATATTTTTATTATTAGATAAACTGCAATCTAGAGGAAACACCCCGCAAGGGGCTCAAGGAAGTACAAAGGAAATAGAAGATACAATAATTGACGAAAATATTCTGAAATCTTTTTTAACGATAGACAATATAAGATTACTCTTTTCTTATTAGGTGCAGAGTGGGTCAAAGTCCTATTAACACTTTTCCTTAGAAGGGTGGGGAGCGGGGCGAAGGGGCGCTAACACAACTTAGGAGGCTATTCCAATGTATGAAGATATAAAAAACATTCCGACAATTATAATGAACGGTATGTCTAAAGAACAGATACTCAGAATAATGAAAACGATAAAAAATATGGAAAACTTACCTGAAAATATAATTTTTGCTTCCATTACTCCTACGAGTTCTCAATGGACAGTCGAAGAACTGATCAAAGAGCTAAAACAAGAAGACATTGAAATGAAAAAAGTCACAGAAAATCTCAAAAACGGGGTATACGACAATTACAAAAAAGACAGCAAGTAAAGATAAAACTCTCATCGCCTATGTCGATGGAAGTTATGACGTAGAAACAAAAATATACGGTAGCGGCATAGTATTTCTAGATGATGAAGAAAAACATTTCTTCTTTTCTGGTAATAACCCAGAATATTCATCTAGCAGAAATGTTGCTGGAGAAATAAGTGCATCCATTTACGCAATGGAATACGCGAAAGAAAAAGGTTATGAAAAGATAATAATACACCATGATTACATCGGATTAGAGAAATGGTGTAACGGAGAATGGAAAACGAATAAAAAAATAACCATAGCCTATAAAAATTGCTATGATTATTTTAGTAAATTTTTAACTATACAATTCAATTGGGTAAGGGGACACTCAGGAGACCATTACAACACCTTGGCAGATCAATTGGCAAAAAAGGCATTAGAAAGCAAAAATTTCCGTGATTTAATAACGAAATATTTCGATAAAACCTCTTTGAAATCCTAATTTTTTGAAAAAGCAGAAGGTTTCATGCTGATTTTAAAGAAAGAAAAGAAATTCTCAAAACCTCTTTATACTTCCTAAACCAATACATTTTCAGATTGGCTCATTACAAATTTTGTGATCTGGCTTTCTAACTCTAAAAAGCTTTTATCATAAATATTTTTGTCTTCTTTCGAAAGATTTATATTAAAGACCTTTAATATTCTAGAAGGTCGCTGAGACAAAATAACTACTTTATTTCCCAGCATCAATGCCTCTTTTATGTCATGGGTAACCATCAATATTGAAAAATAATTTTTCTTCCACATCTTTTCTATATCTTTTATTATTGATAGTTTAATATTTAGATCCAAAGAGGTGAAAGGTTCGTCCATAAGCAAGATCTGTGGTTCAACTAATAAAGATCTGGCAATATTCACCCTTTGTTTCATACCTCCACTTAATTTGGAGGGTAAAAGATTTTCAAAGCCTTCTAAACCTATCATACCTATAATTTGTTTAATTTTCTTTTCATCGTCTAAAATTATTTTTAGGTTGTCGTAAACCGTTCTCCAGGGCAATAATCGAGGTTCTTGGAAAACGTAACCTATCTTATCGACAAAGGTTTCAACTGTCCCTTCACTTTGCTTTTCTAATCCTGAAACGATCCTAAAAAAAGTAGTTTTTCCACAGCCAGACGGCCCCAACAAAACGATTTTTTCACCCTCTTGCAACTCAAGACTCCAGTTATCTATAACCAGAAGATTTCCAAACCTTTTAGTTAAACGATCTACTTTTAGTACATTTCCCATCTTGCTAACATCCTTCTTGAAATAATTTTAAATACACGTTCTGTGGTTATACCTAATATAACGGCTATGATAGTAATGGCATAGATCCTAGGAACATCGACATACTGTCTCGCCCAAGCAAGTTCTACCCCTAAGCCATTTCCACCAACTAGAAACTCTGTTACTAACACTACTTTCCATACATTCCCTATCGAAACTTCAACCGCTGCAATTACAAACGGAACGATCGAAGCTAAGTATACATGCCTAAATATTTTAGACCTCGATACTTTGTACAAGTGCACCATCTCTAACAATTTTCTATCGATATTCTTAATTCCAGATGCTGTCGTAAAAACTGTGTTAGGTAAAATAGCCATGGTACTTATTAAAATAGGACCACGCCATCCAACACCCCACAGAAATACGACAAAAGCAAGCCAAGAAACCACCGGAATAGCTTGTATCATCATCAGCATGGGCCTAAAAATTTCGTATATCGTGTCGCTCATCCCCATTAAAAACCCCAAAATTATTCCGATAAAAGAGGAAAGAAACAAAACAATCAAAGTTTTCCATACCGTGTTCCATAATGCCACATAAAACCTCGGTGTACTTAGCTGATTTATTAAATTGACTAAAACTTCATGAGGGAAAGGCAACACAAAAGAAGAACCTATGACAAAAGAAAAAAAGTACCAAAGTAAAACGATCAACACAATTCCAAAAATAGTTTTCATCGATAATAAAATCCTTCTGTCGGTAAAGTTGGTAACCCTTCCGGATAAAGTTCGTGCATCGTGTTTAAAAAGTTATCTACTTCTTCTTTACATTCCACAATCGGAATGTATTCAAAAACCAATCTATTCATCGCTTCTTTAAGTACTGGAACAGGGATAGTTAAATATTCGTTGGTTATTTTCAATGATTGATCTAAATTTGTATTAGCCCACTCAACACTTTCAGAAAAAGCGCTTTCAACTTTTGAAACGATATCCGGTTCACTTTCCAAAATCTCCTTTTTAACAAAAAGTCCAGCTATAGGAAGGCCATACTTTGAACCTGAGATTTTATTCCATTCATCTTGAAAATCTAAGACAATTTCTCCTTCGGTCCCTGTTACAGCCAATGTGGCAAATGGTTCTGGTAAAGCGGCATATTCTACCTTACCTGCTTTAAACAGAGAAACTATCTCCTGGGGAGGAAGGTAGCTGAATTTTACATCTTTATCGGGAACCAAACCATTTTTCACCAAAAGATACCTCATCAAAATGTCGACGGTTTGACCTCGACCATGAGGAGAATAGACTTCATGACCTTTTAAATTTTTTACATCTTCAAAATCAACATTGCTACTTCCTACCAAATAAAATGCTTTCCACTCGTGAACGCCTAACAATATTAACTCTAAACCTTGAGCGTATAAATTCGCACCAACGGTTATAGGAAGCACGGCAAAGTCTGCTTGATTGGATACCAGTAACGCTACCGCTTCATTGGCATCCTTCCAAAGACTCACATTTATTTCTACCTCTTCTTCTATCGTATTCGCCATCAACCCTGTTACCGGAACAACGGTTGGACCTAAAGGATTAGTTATTGTAACAGAAAAAATCAAGAGTGTAAAGAAAAAAGAGACGATTAACAAAGTTAATTTTTTCATGGTTATTTTCCTCCTGTATCTCTCTAATTTAATAGCTTTAGAAACTCTAAACTTTGTATATAGACCTTTTTACCTCGCAGCCAGGAAGACCAACTTTAATCATTGTAACTCTTTTCCTTTTCATTGACAATAGTGAAGTCGGAAAAGGGATTCTGTTTTCTTTATTTTTGCCCATTGATAAATAATTAAGGGACAAAGGTCCGTATTAACTCCTTGCAAGATAAGTTGTGTGCAACAATTCATGAGATTTCTCGCTTAATGGTTCTCCTAAAAATTCTTCGTATAAAATTTTGATAGCAGGGTTTTCATGAGATTTTCTTATTGGCAGGGATCTGTCTACTTCGTATATCGCTTGCATCCTTTTTAGAAGTATTTCGCTGTTTGTTGGGATAGGTTGACCACCGCCACCAATACATCCACCTGGACATGCCATGAATTCCACAAAGTGATACTCTTTTTCACCACTTTTGATCATTTCTAAAACCTTTCGGGCGTTCCCTAAACCATTCACGACAGCAACTTTTAAATTTATTCCATCAATTTCTACCGTTGCTTCTTTTATTCCTTCAATGCCTCTAACAGCTTCAAAGTCCAATTTTTCTAATTCCTTACCGGTTATTACTTCGTATGCAGTTCTCAAAGCGGCTTCCATAACACCACCCGTTGCCCCAAAAATTGCGCCGGCACCAGAAGAGATACCTAAGGGTTCATCGTACTCCTCCGGTGGAACGTTCAGCAAATCTATACCAGCAAGTTTAAACATTTTTGCCAGTTCACGGGTAGTTAATACGTAATCGACATCGCCCTTAATTTCTGGTCTAACCCGTTCAAATTTCTTGGCGGTACATGGCATGACAGAAACGACAACCATATCTTCTTTTGAAATTCCTAATTTGTTTGCATAATATGTCTTGGCAATAGCTCCAAACATCTGTTGAGGTGATTTACATGATGAGAGGTTATCAATAAATTCGGGATAATTATGTTCTAAGAATTTAACCCATCCTGGGCTACAAGACGTGAATAAAGGAAGCTTCCCATTATTTTTGAATCTTTCAATGAATTCATTCGCTTCTTCCATTATTGTTAAGTCAGCAGCAAAGTTAGTATCGAAGACTTTATCAAATCCTAACAATCTTAATCCTGCCACCATTTGTTTTGTGGCAATTTTCCCTGGTTCTGCATCGAATTCTTCGGCTATTGCAACTCTAACGGCAGGAGCTGTTTGCACGATTACATATTTACTTTCGTCAGAGAGAGCAGTCCAAACTTGGTCCATTTGATAAACTTCATGTAAGGCTCCTGTGGGGCATTCTAAGATACATTGTCCACAATTTGTACAATCTACGTTCCCCATACCTTTGTCCATGAAAGTTGTAACGTATGTATCTGGCCCTCTGTTTGCAATCGTTAATATGTTAACCGACTGGACCTCTGAGCATTTTCTGACGCAACGGTTACAAACGATACATTTTTGAGGTTCTCTCACAACTGAATAACTGCTTCTATCTTCCGGTAAACCATTAGATATTGGAGGGACCCTTATTTCAGTTACACCTATTTCTTCAGCAACCTCTTTTATCTCACAGCTGCCGGATTTTGAACAAGTAAGGCAATTTAAGTTGCAGTTTATCCCATGAGAAGCTATTATCAATTCAATGATAGTTTTTCTTGTTTTTCTTACTCTTTGAGAATGAGTAAAGATTTCCATACCATCGGTAATTTTTGTTACACAAGCTGGTTTCAAGGTTCTTTCACCTTTTATTTCAACTGAGCAAAGTCTGCAACTTCCAAAAGGTTCAAGTTTTTCAGAATAACAAAGTGTAGGTATTTTTATGTGAGCTTTCTTTGTGGCATCTAAAATACTAATTTCATGATCAAATTCATATTCTCTGTTATTTATCTTTACTTTCATATTTCCACCTTCTTTGTGTAAAATTTCTCAAATATGGAAAGAATAAGGTTTAAAGAAGACTCTCCAAATCCACAACGTGCTGCAGAGCTTACGGCGTACTGTATATCAGAGATTATTTCTATTTCCCTTGAAGTTGGATATCCTCTTTTATATATATCCGATACGATTTTGTTTATATTCTTGTTTCCTTCTCTACATGGGAAACACGTTCCACATGTTTCGTCTCGGAAAAAGTCAGAGACATTTTTCACGATTTCCAAATAATTTCTTTGTGAAGAAACTACGATCATTCCACCAGATCCGATGTTACTCCCCATTTTTTGAAGATTTTCATAGGTGTAAGGTACATCTAATTCCTCTTCAGTTAATGCTTCAGTGGAAATTCCTCCTGGGATAACAAAACCAATTTTTTCTCCTTTAACTCCTCCTGCCAATTCTTGTACGATATCTTTAACTGTTAATTTTCCAAATTCTACTTCGTAAACGCCCGGTTTGTTGACGTCACCACTGATAGAGACTAATTTTGTGCCTCTACTTTTTTCTGTTCCCATTTCTGAATAAGGGTTGTTATCGTAACTCATTATTTCTGCTGCCGCGGCCAATGTTTCAACGTTATTGACAACGGTCGGTTTACCATACAATCCCTCAAAAACTGGTAAGGGAGGTTTTATACGAGATTTTCCTCTGTCTCCTTCAATGGAATTGATTAAAGATGTTTCGTCCCCACATACGTAGGCGCCTGCACCTCTCACCAACTTCAAATCAAACGAGAAATCTGAGTTTAGAATATTTTCTCCCAATATATTTTTTTCATAAAGTTTTTCGATCGCTTTCTTAATGATTTTTATTGCCTCTACATATTCACCTCTAATGTAAATATAACCATATTTTGATCCAGTGGCATAACCACTGATTATTATACCTTCCAAAACTTTAAAGGGAAGATTTTCCATCAAAAATCTATCTTTGAAAGTTCCAGGTTCTCCTTCGTCTGCATTACATATAATAAATTTGGTGTCATTTTTAATTGAAAACACTGTTTCCCATTTTATACCTGTAGGAAAACCGGCTCCGCCTCTTCCTCTTAAACCACTTTCTTTTATTTTATTGATAACTTGTTGGGGTTCCAACTTCAAAGCATTCTTCAAGCCTGGAAAGTCGTATTCTTTCAAACTTTTGCCCAAGTCTTTTTTTAGAAAGATTCTTTCCATTTATTTCCCTCCTATTCCAGTGAATCGAGTATTTGAATTGCTTTGGTAACGGTTAGATGAGTGTAATACGTATCGTTAACCATCATAACAGGTCCTTCATCGCAATGTCCTAAACATTCAGCTACTTCTAAGGTGAATTTTTTGTCTTTTGTGGTTTCATTCTCTTCCACTTTGAGATAATCTTTCAAGGCTCTAACTAAGTCTGCGGACTCGTTTAATCTACATGAGACACTGTCACAGACACGTACGATGTATTTTCCCGTTGGTTCAAGATGAAACATAGAATAAAAACTGATCACTCCGTACAAACGAGCTTTAGGGATGTCTCTTTTTTGCGCGATTCTCAAGATATCCTCTTCAGAGATGAATCCATACGTTTCTTGAATATCATGGAGTTCTTCCAAGAGTTCTTTTTCATAATACTTTTCCATTCCATCTCCTCCTTCTAGTTTTGAAATACAAAAACTTTGAGGCATTTATTAACAGAATCTGGATTGTTAATATTTTCACTAAATTGATCCATTTTTAACATATTTATATGAAAAAAACGCTAAAATAATATCAATATTATATACGCTGTTAAAAAAAGAATATGAGAAACCTAAGTCTCCATACCAATAGTTGCTTGAAAGCAATATTGTTAACGAAAAAACTAAATCTCAACCAAAGGAAACATATGAAAGTTTAAACATGGTAAAATTGAGAGAAGAAACACCCCAGAGGGGTTCAAGGAAATAAACATCCTTAAGAGGAGGAAGCCTGTCCTCGTGGATAAATTATACAACATTCAACTAACAAAAAGCAAATCAATTTCTAAGACATAAATACTATCTAACCATTACACTATTTCAAAGACAATTAATTATGATCTAACACGACTTTACCTATGAACTTAGTACCGGTCCTGTGGAAACAATGAAGATTGAATGTTTGTATATGGGAATAAATATCACCTCCAAAACTCTTAGTACTATTTAAACCATTACCTCTTGAAAATTACAGCCCTATCAATTTCAATATAGTTTCCATTTCTGGTTCTACTGGATTGACCTTTGGTATCACACTTATCGCGGTATCGGGATCCTTTAATCCATGTCCCGTGAGTACCGCAACAATTTTACTTCCTTTTTTTATCTTATCCAATTTGATCATTTTTTTAACGCCCGCTACCGAAGCTGCAGAAGCAGGTTCTGCAAACACACCTTCGAGGGATGCCAATTCTTTATACGTGTCCAAGATTTCCTCGTCGGTAACAAAATTTATAAATCCTCCAGATTCTTTTGCAGCTTCTACGGCCTTTTCCCAATTGACCGGATTACCTATTCTTATAGCTGTTGCTACGGTTTCTGGGTTTTTTATAACCTGATTTTTTACGATAGCAGCTGATCCTTCCGCTTCAAAACCAATCATCTTAGGTAACTTATCCGTTTTGTGATCTTTGAAGTATTCTTTGAACCCTTTCCAGTAAGCTGTGATGTTTCCCGCATTCCCCACTGGAATTGCCAATATGTCAGGAGATTTACCACCTAATTGATCACATACCTCAAAAGCAGCACTTTTTTGACCTTCTATCCTGTATGGATTAAGTGAGTTAACCAGAGTTATAGGATAGTTGTCAGCGATCTTTCTTGTAATCTCTAAGGCAACGTCAAAATTACCTTTTATCGGTATAACTATAGCCCCATGCATTAAGGCCTGAGATAATTTCCCCAAGGCGATCTTCCCTTCAGGGATTATGACCGCTGTTTTCAATCCTGCTCTACTTCCATAAGCCGCAGCAGAGGCAGAAGTGTTACCGGTAGAAGCACAGATTATTGCTTTATCACCGTTCTGCAGGGCTTTGGTTACGGCTAAACACATTCCCCTGTCTTTAAAAGATCCCGTGGGATTAGCACCATCATATTTCAGATAAAGCTCAATATCCCACATATTACTCATTTTTTCTGCGAATATCAAAGGAGTGTTCCCTTCTTGCAACGTAATTATCTCTGTTTTCTCATCGACGGGCATGTATTCTTTATAAGCATTTATTATACCCGGCCAAAAACTAAAATTTCTCACCAAAATCCTCCACCCTTATTATATTTTTTATTTCTATCACATCCTCTAATTCGTTCAACGAATCAATTGCTTTTTTCAGTTTTCTCTCTTTGATTAGATGCGTCTGTAAAAATATTGGCACAACAGGATTAAGTCTGTGCTTTTGAATTACAGAAGCGATGCTAACTTCGTTATCTCCAAAAACCTTTGCTATTTTCGCAAAAACACCGGGTTTGTCATTCACTCTCAATCTTATATAGAAAGAGTTTTCAATCTCATCTGTTTCAATTAACTTCAAACCGTTTAACCTTCCGGTACTATATTCGTTTTCAATATGGTATTTAATACTCTTGGCAGCTTCCATAATATCTGCAACAACCGCACTCGCAGTTGGCATTTCTCCGGCACCTTGTCCGTAAATCATTATATCTCCAACGGCGTCTCCGTGAATCTGTACGACGTTGTATACACCGTTGATTTTTGAAAGAGGGCTATTTTTAGAAATAAAAGTCGGATGGACCCTTATATCCAATATCTTGTCTTCGTACCTTTTCCCAATAGCCAACAATTTGATAGTATATCCTAATTCTTCAGCTATTTCTATGTCTTCCCTTTCTATCCTATCAATCCCCTCTACATAGATTGAATCAACATTTATAAAACTCCCAAAGGCTAGTGAAGATAAAATACTTATTTTATATGTACTATCCAAACCACTTACATCAAAATATGGATCACTCTCCGCATAACCTAGACTTTGCGCTTCTTTTAAAGCCTCTTCAAAATTAATAGATTTTTCTGTCATTTGAGTCAAAATGTAATTTGTGGTCCCGTTTAGAATTCCATAAATTCTTTCAATTTTATTTGCAATCATGGACTCTTTCAGAGTTTTAATTATAGGGATTCCTCCACCTACGCTTCCTTCATAATACACTTTGACATTATTGTTCTTTGCTAGTTGAAATATCTCTCTACCATACTTGGCTAATATTAACTTATTGGCTGTTACAACATTTTTATTTCGGTTGATAGCTTCTTTAATGTAATCTAATGTCGGTGTTTCTCCACCAATTAACTCCACCACGATCTGAATTTCAGGATCTTCTACGATCTCTTTATAATCTACAGTAAGCAATGAAGCATCCACACCGTACTTTCTCATTTTGTCCTTTTCTTTCACCAAGATCTTTTTGATCTGAATTTCCTCACCTAGTTTTCTTTCTATATCTTCTTTCTTGGTTGTGAGAATATTGTACACCCCTCCTCCAACCGTACCGTACCCAAGAAGTCCGACTTTAATCATTGTAACTCCCTCCCTTTTCACTCATAATACCTAACCCCGGATGTTGATAGTTGAAAAAGTTATAAACTATTTTCTTGAGTTATAAAAGTGACTGTTTAAAACGTTTTTAATGGAATGAATTCAATAATAATTTGGTTTTTCAACAATTTTATCGACATACTTTTCAACTTTCAATGTTCAAAAGTTTTTTTCCACTAAGTTTGTCGATATCTTAGTCGAAAACAGAGTTGACAATCAAAGTTATCAACATAAAATTCGATAAAATACTTTAAAATTTTTTTTGAACATTTAAGTTGATAACGAGGTTCAAAATTTTTGGCACTTTTGAACTTAAATAAAATCTCATTAACAAAGAAAAACAGAACTTTTGAACTATCAACATTACACTATCTTCACTACTATCACATAATTAAATATAAAAACAACTTTATAAAAATTCAAACTGACTAACTTCAGATAAAGTTGGCATAGCACTCGCAGCCCCTTGTCTTGTAGCAACAATACCAGCACATTTATTGGCAAAATCTGCATATTCAACAAGTTTTTCTAAAGAAATACTTTGAAGATCATCTTTAGAAAAATCTTTTAACTTATACAGAATACCTGCCATAAAAGAATCTCCACAACCTACCGTTTCAACAACTTTTACTTTATAACCTGGAACTTTTCTACTCACACCATCTTTATAAACCAAGGAACCCTCACTTCCTAAAGTTACAAACAAAATAGAACCTTCTTTGATAGAAAGTGTGCTAATAGCTTCTTCAACATCTTTTTTTTCAGTTATATAAAACAAATCATCATCGCTCATCTTCAATATATCAACCTTTTTAATTATACTCTTCACAAGATTGTCGTAACTTTCCCTATTTTTCAACAAAGACTTTCTAACGTTAGGATCAAAAGAGGTCAATAAACCTCGAGAGATAAAATTGTCAAACAATCTAATCAAAGTACTCGATGTAGGTTCATCTATAAGGGCTATAGAACCAAAGTGAAAGATATTAAATTTTTCATAATCCAAATTCTCTACATCTTTTAATTTTAACTGTGTATCCGCTGCATTATCTCGATAAAACTCATACTCAGCCTTTCCTTGGGCATCAACCGCTGCAAAAGCCAAACAAGTTTTCAACCCCTCAGCCGTAAAAGAATAGTCAGTATTCACTCCATTTTCTTTCAAGTATTCAAAAAGAAATTTACCAAATTGATCCTGGGCTATCTTCGTAAAAAAAGAAACATCTGCACCCAATTTTGCAAGTCCTACAGCTACATTAAAAGGAGATCCTCCTGGTCGTTTTTCAAAAAGCTCACTTTCTCCAAGACCTTTGTTTGGAGATTTCGATATAAAATCAAAGAGAATTTCACCAGCACAGAGAATAGCCATATATTGCCTCCTATTCACCAACTATTTTTTCGATCTTTAGATAAATATCTTCGCTAAGCTCCCAACTTCCCGCTTCAATATTTTCCAAAACATGTTTTTCATCTTTTGAACCAGCGATAACTGTCGATACTTGTTTGTGATGTGATAACCAATTTATTGCCATTTGAGACAAGGACCTTCCAATTTTATTGGCTAAAATCTTTAATTCCTCAACTTTTTCTACACTTTTGACAAAAAGCTCCCTATTTTTAAATATTTCATCCATAGCTCTAGGATCCTTCTTCGGTGGTTCATAATCCTTGGAAATCTTTCCTGTCAGCAACCCTTTGGCAAGAGGGCTGTAGGGAATCACCGTTAAATCATACTTATCAACGACTGGAAACAGCTCCTTTTCAACGTCTCTAACCAATAAGTTGTAATAATTTTGTGTGGAAACAATATCCACATACTTTATCAACGTTTCTATTTGTTGCGCACTAAAGTTAGACACACCGATGTATCTAGCTTTTTTGCTATCTAAAATCTGTTGTATCGCCTCTGCAGTTTCTTCTAATGGAGTGTTGGGATCGGGCCAATGAATTTGATATAGATCAACATAATCACATTTTAGTCTTTTCAGTGAATCATCTATTTCTTTCAATACTCTTTCTTTTTTTAAATTATTTCTAATTCTTCCCTTTTGGTCCCATTCTAATCCGCATTTAGTAGCGATGTAAAGATCTTCTCTCTTTTTTCCTTTCAAAAATTCACCAACTATTTCTTCCGATTGACCTCGACCATATGCAGGTGCAGTATCAAAAAAGTTAACTCCATTGTCGTAAGCTAAGTTCAATATCTTAACACCGTTTTCCTTTTCAATAGGTCCCCAATTTCCGCCTAATTCCCAGGCTCCGTATCCTACAACAGATACGCTCATATCTGTCTTTCCAAACTTTTTGAACCTCACGAAAACCACTCCTTTTCTAATTTGATTTTTAAATCAAAAAAATTCCAGATATTCCTTGTTATTATTATAACATATAGAAAAATTTGTTAGTTTGATAATTAGTTTCACAGATATGGTAAAATTGATTATAAAATAAAAAAATCAAAGGGAGTTCATATAATTTGAAATCCAAAAAGATTATAGTTACTTTAATTTTTATGAGCGCATCTATTTTTGCTTTTTCAGAAAAACTTAATATCATTTTAGGCGAATATTACCCAGATTCATACGATGCACTCAGAAGTGAAAGACCATATAAAAAATCTTTTTCTCACGAAGAAAGCGTCAACTACCCACCGTCTAAAGACGGGGGCTTGTGATGAATAAGCCTTAGTTAACTACCCTCAGCCGAATAAAGAAACAGGCTCACGCCCTTAGAGGAAACGGGCTTCCGCCTCTTAAGGAAGATCATCGAGCTACGTTATATAGGTCATAACACCTTCGGATGTCTCTCCTAGTCCGTCGCTCTGTTGTTTAGCTTTAAACAATCCTGAGGGGTAGGGATAGTGAGCTAAACGTAAAAAGCCTATATAACATTGGGGAAGGAGAATAACTCCGTTAAGGAGGCACACTTTATGTTAGTGTACGTTTTAAACAAACATGGGAAACCTCTTATGCCTTGTAAACCTTCAAAGGCAAGAAAGCTACTTAAAGAGGGAAAAGCCAAGGTTGTTAGAAAAGAACCTTTTACCATTCAACTGCTCTATGGTAGTAGCGGTTATAAACAACCTATTACTTTGGGAGTAGATGCAGGAAGTAAAACTGTAGGATTGTCTGCTACTACTGAAAATAAGGAACTTTTTGCAGCAGAAGTTGAAATAAGGGACGATATACCTAAACTTATATCTCAAAAACGACAGTATCGTAAAGGTAGACGTTTCAGAAAAACAAGATATAGAAAACCACGTTTTTTAAATCGTGTTCACAGTAAGAACAAAGGATGGCTTGCACCATCGGTAGAACATAAAATAAAATCGCACATTAAATTGATTGATCTAGTTCATAGCATACTTCCTATTACAAAAATTGTAGTAGAAGTTGCAAATTTCGATATACAAAAGATTAAGAATCCTTATATTGAAGGCAAACAATACCAACAAGGTGAACAATTAGATTTTTGGAATGTAAGGGAATATGTTCTACGGAGAGATAACTATACATGTCAACACTGCAAAGGCAAAACCAAAGATAAAAGACTCAATGTTCACCACATCGAAAGTAGACAAATAGGTGGAAATGCACCCAATAATTTAATTACATTGTGCGAAACATGCCATAAGGATTACCACGATGGAAAGATTAAATTGAATTTTAAAAGAGGACAAAAGTTTAAAGATGCTACATTTATGGGTATTATGAGATGGACTTTATACAATAGATTAAAAACACTATACCCTAACATTCATCTAACTTATGGATATATCACTAAAAATACAAGAATACAAAATGGTTTACCTAAAACACATAGAATAGACGCTTTATGTATTAGTGGTCATCCTCAAGCAAAACAATTAGAGCATTATTATCACATTAAAGAAGTTAGACGACACAATAGACAAATACACAAAGCTAAAATTCTAAAGGGAGGAATAAGAAAACTTAACCAAGCACCTTATCTAGTACATGGTTTTAGATTGTTTGATAAAATAAGATACAACGGTATCGAATGTTTCATATTTGGAAGACGTTCAACTGGATATTTTGATATAAGAAAAGTTGATGGCACAGTAATTCATAGAAGTGCAAAAAGCAAAGATTTAATCCTGGTAAATAAAGCTAAAACTTTACTATGGGAAAGGAGAGAAAACTCTGCATTCCTCTCACCGCTTCCTTATCTGCCGTAAGGCTGTGTGGCGGAAGCCCGTTTTCTGGTGAGTCTCCTGCAAATATTTTTCATGAAAATATTATTAGAAGGAGACAACCGAACTTCTCCAGAGCAATTCGACCCTGAAGTATTAAAAGTGTTTGTCAAGATCGCAGAAAAGTTTAAAAATATGTATTAAAATAATTACACAAACGTTAAAGAAGCAGCAAAAACGAGCATTTTGGAGAAAAAACGAGAAAAAACGAGATTTAGCCTTCTAATCGAAAATAATCTCCGATAATCGTCTTTAATCACCCATAATCGTCTTTTTTGACTCTTGATACTTTTACCAATATGTGTTATGATACATATGAAAATTAGCACTCTTAATATTTGATTGCTAAAAAACAAAAATAAAAAATTGAAATAAAATAATTAAAATAAAAAAGGGGGTATCATCACATGACAGTGAAACCATTAGGAAACAGGCTACTCATTAAACCCATTACTGAAGAAAGAAAAACTGAAGGTGGTATAGTACTACCAGATTCAGCAAAAGAAAAACCTCAAAAGGCAGAAGTTAAAGAAGTTGGGAAACTAGATGAAGATTATGATTTAAAAGTGGGAGACAAGGTAATCTTTTCTAAATATGCAGGAACTGAAATCAAGATAGATGATGAGGATTATATCATCATTGATGTGGAAGACGTACTAGCAAAAGTAGAAGACTAAAAAACAGGAGGTGTTGAGATAAGATGGCAAAAATGTTGAAATTTAATGAAGATGCAAGAAGAGCTTTAGAAAGAGGCGTTAATACAGTTGCAGATGCTGTTAAAATAACTTTGGGACCTAAAGGAAGAAACGTAGTTTTAGAAAAGAGTTGGGGATCTCCAACTATCACAAATGATGGTGTTTCCATTGCTAAAGAAATTGAATTGAAAGATAAATTTGAAGCACTTGGAGCAGAGTTAGTTAAAGAAGTAGCTTCCAAAACAAATGACGTTGCGGGAGATGGAACAACTACCGCTACAGTTTTAGCCCAAGCTATGATTCAAGAGGGATTGAAAAATGTTGCAGCCGGTGCTAATCCAATATTGATGAGAAACGGTATCGCTAAGGCTACAGACAAAGCTGTAGAACAGATAAGGAATGCCAGCAGAAAGTTATCGAGCAAAGAAGACATAGCCCACGTTGCTTCTATATCTGCTAATAACGAAGAAATTGGAAATATTATTGCAGAAGCTATGGACAAAGTCGGAGAGGATGGAGTTATAACCGTCGAAGACTCTAAAACTCTTGAAACTTATGTAGAATTCACAGAAGGAATGCAATTCGATAGAGGATACATCTCTCCATATTTTGTAACAAATACAGAAAAAATGGAAGCAGAAATGAAAGAACCTTATATATTAATTACAGATAGAAAGATTTCAGCTGTAAAATCAATAGTTCCAATTTTAGAAAAAGTTGCTCAAGCTGGGAAACCGTTGGTAATAATTGCTGAAGATGTGGAAGGGGAAGCCCTTTCTACCTTGGTTCTCAACAAGCTAAGAGGAACATTGGAATCAGTAGCTGTTAAAGCTCCTGGTTTTGGAGACAGAAGGAAAGAAATGCTAAGAGATATTGCAATTTTAACCGGTGGTACTGTAATATCCGAAGAAATTGGTCTCACCTTAGAAGATATTTCCATTAATGATCTTGGTCAAGCTGATTTGGTAAGAGTCGCAAAAGAAGATACTATCATTGTTGGAGGAAAAGGTGAACCTACAGCAATAAAAGAAAGAATAGCACAGATAAAAGCTCAAATTGAAAATACAAGTTCTGATTACGAGAAAGAGACATTACAAGAGAGATTAGCAAAATTATCTGGTGGAGTTGCAGTAATTAAAGCTGGAGCGGCTACAGAAACTGAGTTGAAGGAAAAGAAGCATAGAATAGAAGATGCTTTATCTGCAACAAGAGCAGCTGTAGAAGAAGGGATCGTTGCAGGTGGAGGAGTAACGTTACTCAGAGCAAAGAAAGCTGTTGAGGAATTCGCAAACACATTATCAGGAGATGAGAAAATAGGCGCACAATTAGTAGCAAAATCTTTAGACGCTCCTGTAAAACAGATAATCAGAAATGCCGGTTTAGAACCTGCTATAATTATTGAAAAAATAATTGAAAAAGATGATTCAAAATATGGATATGATGTTTTGAAAGAAAGATATGTAAATATGTTTGAATCTGGAATAATTGATCCAACTAAGGTTACAAGAAGTGCACTTCAAAATGCTGCATCGATTGCTTCCATGCTTCTAACAACGGAAGTTTTGGTAGCGGAAGAACCAAAAGAAGAAAAAGGTCCAGAAATGCCAGCAACACCAGATATGTACTAAATTTAGACAGTAGTAAAAAAACGCCCTGAAAGGGGTTCAAGGATATAGGCGTGCCATTGAATATGGCACGTTTTTTTATGGTATAATAAAATAGTAAGTTTCACTAACAAAAAACGAGGTGAAAAATTTGGCTGTAGTTTCCATATTATCAGGTTTGATTAGTATGGTGATATCTATAAAATTGATAAAAAAAGTCCATTGGGCTATTCTTGTTGCAACAATTGTAACTGCGCTAGTTTCTTTGAATTTGAATTATATTGGTAGTAGTTTCCTAGAAACTATTACACAAAGCGATTTTTACGAAGTGATAGTTGTTATCTTTGGAATATATCTACTATCAGATACTATGAAGGCAAGTGGAAACTCACAAAAATTCGCCAAAAACATAAGAACATTATTCAATTCAAGGCAGGCTGTCGGATTGATGCCTATGTTACTGGGGTTACTCCCCATGCCAGGAGGGGCAATGTTCACTGCACCAATGGTTAAAGATATAGCCGAAGAAAGCAATATTAATAGGGTCGAAGCTACGGCAATGAACTATTGGTTCAGGCATAGTATGGAGTTCTTTTGGATACTGTATCCTGCTTTAATTTTAGAAAGCGCTCTTACGGGGATAAGTTTAACAAAATTATTGTTAATACAACTTCCTATAGGATTATTTGCAATTATCGGAGGTTGGATATACTTCAAAAACGGTAAAATCAGTTTAAAAAAAGACAAAAAATTATGGAAAGAACTTTTTGAATCGATTCTTCCCATATTAATTATAATCATCGGGGTAATTGCTTCTTTACCTGGTTGGCTTGTTGTTTTAGCGGTATCTTTAATATATACCTTTTATCATAAAAACTACAAAGATCTTCTAAATATAAGATGGGAAACGGTGTTGTTGCTATTGTTCGTTTTTTGGTACAAAAATTTTGTAACTGTGTCAAATTTATCCAACGATTTTGTAGAAAATCTAACTACTTGGGGAGTAAGTCCATGGTGGATAATAATGATCTCTCCGATTATTATAGGATTGATAACTGGAATAACTCAAGCAGGTTTTGCGGTTACAATGCCGATAGCTTTGTCGTTCGTTGAAGCGGGAGTTATTTCTTTGGTACCGGTTGCAATTACCACATATTTTTTCTCTGTATTGGGGGTTCTTCTATCACCTGTACATCTCTGTCTTTTACTTACATCAAAATATTTTGAAGTCGATATGTTTAGTGTTATAAAAAAAATAATAATTCCCATTTTTTGTGCTATAATGGGTTATATTGTAGTAATGCTATTTTTCATCTTCTAATCAAAGGGTGGAGGAATTCACATGAGAAAACGTTTTATACTTTTCTTAATAGTGATTCTTGTTTTTTCAAGCATAATTACCGCTGAAGATACTGTAACTAAACAGAGTACCCCCACGTCTAAGTTCACTCTCAATTTAGATGATTTAAGCAGAAACCTAGTTCAGCATAATACTAATTCTTATTTAGATATAATTTCCAATTTTTTAACTACATATGATTATTACTTTCTTGTTGCAACACCAGTGGTGGGATACACAGTTGGTTATCTTACAAACGATTACAGGCTAAAAAAAGTATCTGAAGATGCTATTATATCTTCCGTTATTAGTGGAGGAATAACCTTGCTAACAAAAATTGTCGTTGGTAGAGAAAGGCCATATGCTGAAGATGGTTCATTTTCATTTAAGCCATTCGCTCCCCTCACTCAAGGGGCGACTTATACTTCTTTTCCTTCAGGACATTCCGCCATTGCCTGGTCTGTATACACCCCATATGCGAAAGAGTACACTTGGTGGATTTATATTATACCAACAAGTATATCGCTTTCTCGCATCTATGAAGATGTGCATTGGCTCTCAGACGTAGTAGCTGGTTCTTTCCTGGGGTATTATACGGCATCTTACGTCTATTATTTTTAAATTAATTATTTTTGCTTTTTAGATAATCCTGATACTTCTTCCAATCATTCAAAAATCTTTCAAGACCTATATCCGTCATGGGATGTTTGAACATTTTCTCAAGCACTTCAAAGGGCATAGTAACAACATCTGCTCCAATCAAACCTGCTTCTAAAACATGCTGAGGATGTCTAACACTAGCCACGATAATTTTAGTTTCATATCCGTAATTGCTGAAGATAACTTCAATTTCTTCTACTATATCCATTCCAGTGTTTCCTATGTCATCCATTCTACCGATGAAAGGACTCACGTATGTAGCTCCTGCCTTGGCTGCAAGAAGAGCTTGTAAAGGGCTAAAAACTAAAGTCGCGTTGGTCTTTATACCTTCTTTGGATAAAGTTTTTATCGCTTTTATTCCATCGGGAATCAAAGGTATTTTAACAACCACAAATTCACTTAAATTTGCTATTTCTCTGGCTTCTTTTACCATTCCTTCGTAATCTGTGGATACCACTTCGGCACTTACTGGCCCTTCTACAGTTTCACAAATTTCCTTGATTCTTTCTTCAAATACTGCATTCTCTTTTGAAACCAACGTTGGATTCGTTGTCACACCGTCAACTATTCCCCAAGCTACACCTTTTCTAATTTCCTCTATATTTGCGGTGTCTAAAAAGATCTCCATTTCTAAATTCCCTCCCTACTATGATTTTTGTCATAACAATTATAGCATAATCAAGTCTTCAATTTCCTTAAGATTATTTTGTCCCCATTTTTAACGAATAAACCTTCTTTTTGCATCTGCGAAAATGCCCTCGATAAAGAAGGCCTTGTTACACCGAATAAGTTGGCTAACTCTTCTAAAGTTAGAGGTATAGTTAACTCGTTGGATTTATTTTGCTGATTGTAAAGGTTTAAAAGATACATTGTGATTTTTTCTCTTATTGTATGAAAAGAGTTTACCCGTAATTTTGCAGTTACGAACTGAAACTTTTCGCCTATATCTTCAAGAAATGAAAGTAAAAGAACATTGTTACTTTGAAATAATCTTATTAAATCTTCTTTTTCAATATAAAGTATAGCAACATCTTTAACCGCTAAAACATCGACAGGTAGGAAATTATCTTTTGAAAATAACAAGGCAGAAGCTAAAATATCCGGAGATTTCATCCTTTCTACTTCTAAAATTTTCCCATTAAAATCAACCATTTCTTTGATAACTTCTCCTTCGATTAAGATCATTAATTTTTCAACTTTTTCCCCAGAAGTATAGATAAGGGAACCTTTTGAAAATTTTTTAATTGAATATCGAACATTACCAAAAATTTTCATCAATTCAGCTTTTGAAAAATTTTTAAATATCTTTAATTTACCTATCTTATCAATGTAGCTATCCATGATTCAATCACCTCAAAATTTAAAAAACAAAGTGCGTAACATTTGTTACTGACAAAATTACTCCGATTTAATTATACTTAAAATGAAAGGAAATTCAAAGTTTCTTCAATAAAGAAAGGTTTCAGTGGTAAAAAAATAAAATTTCAGATAGGAGGAAAGAAAAGATGGAGATGTTTTGTTATCAATGTCAGGAAACCTTAAGAAATGAGGCTTGTGTTGCTCAAGGTGTATGTGGAAAAAGTCCGGAAACTGCAAACTTGCAGGATCTATTGATTTACGTACTAAAAGGGATTTCCTATTGGGCTAATAAAGCAAGGGAATTGAACGTAGAAGATGAAAGTGTTGACCTTTTTGTTGCAGAAGGCTTGTTTGTAACAATAACGAATGTTAACTTTGATGAAGGAAGAATAGTTGAATACATTGATGAAGCAGTAGATAAAAGAAGAATCATAGAAAATAAATTCAAAGAAGTTTATGAAAAAAAATACAACGAAAAATTTCAGGAAAAAGTACCTGATGCCGCAGTATGGAATCCGAAAGATAACAATGAAGACGAATACTTAAATAAAGCCGTTGAAGTAGGTGTTTTATCGGAATCAGACGAAGATATAAGATCGCTTAAGAATTTTCTTGTAATTGGTTTAAAGGGAGTAGCTGCCTACACCGATCATGCCTATATCTTAAAACACTCCAACGACGATATACTTGCATTCATAGAAAAGGCTTTGGCAGAAACCTTACGTGAAGATATCACCGTTGATGAATTAATGAATTTAGTGCTGAAAATAGGCGAATATGGGGTAAACGCCATGGCTTTACTAGATGAGGCGAATACTTCTACCTTTGGAAATCCTGAAATAACCCAAGTTTACACAGGAACATACGAAACACCCGCTATTCTTGTCAGTGGCCATGATCTTTTAGATCTGTATGAAATTTTAGAACAAACTAAAGGTAAAGGAATCAAAGTATATACGCATGGAGAAATGCTACCAGCAAACGCCTATCCAGGATTAAAAAAGTACGAACATTTAGCAGGAAATTTTGGAGGTTCTTGGTGGAAACAACAACAAGAGTTTGAAGATTTTGGTGGAGCTGTAGTAATGACAACGAATTGTATTCAAAAGCCAAGAAATTCCTACAAAGACAGAATTTTCACAACCGGACTTGTGGGATGGCCAGATGTTCAACATATACCAAATAGAAAAAAGGACGGTCAAAAGGATTTTACTCCTGTAATACAAAAAGCACTCGAAATTGGCCCCATCAAAAAAAGAGATGGAAAAGCTATAACTATTGGATTTGCTCATGAACAGACAGCTCAAGTTGCTGATAAAATTGTCGAGGCAGTAAAATCTGGTAAAATAACCAAATTTTACGTCATGGGTGGTTGTGATGGAAGAAACAAAGATCGTGAATATTACACTAATTTTGCCAAAGATCTCCCAAAAAGTGCCGTTATTTTAACCGCAGGTTGTGCCAAGTACAGGTACAATATGCTAGATTTGGGGGATATTGATGGAATACCAAGGGTTATAGATGCAGGGCAATGTAATGATTCTTATTCTTTAGTTTTAACGGCCTTAAAATTGAAAGAAGCATTTGATTTAAAGGACATAAACGAACTACCCATTGAATACAACATAGCTTGGTACGAACAGAAAGCTGTAACTGTTTTATTATCATTGTTGTATATGGGAGTAAAGGGAATAAGATTAGGTCCAACACTGCCTGCCTTTCTATCACCAAACGTTTTGGAGACGGTCGCAAAAACTTTTGATATAAAAACTATATAAATAATTTTATACGTATAAAAGGCGTCCAATCTTTGGCGCCTTTCTTTTTTTTTTTAGTGGTTACAATTATAATTACTGATACAAATACAAGTTCCAAGAGGAATAAATATGATATAATATGAAAGGAAGGATTGCTAACTTTTTATAGGAGGGATAGAAGTGAATTTAAGTAATGCTCAATACTTAGAGATTTTAAACCATTCTCTTTCATCGGGGGGAGAGTATTCAGAAATCTTCTATGAAGATTTTTATGGTACCTCGATTGTTTACGATAACGGTAAAATTGAAAAAATAAATTTTTCAAGTACAAAAGGTGCAAGTATAAGGGTTGTATCAGCTGAAGAAACGATTTTTGCTCATACTAACGATCCCACATACGAGAATCTTATGAGTCTTGCTGAGACTTTGAGAAAGAACGCAAGCGAAAGATTTGGCTCTAATGATATCGTAAAGGTTGAAGAATTGAAAGAGGCAGAAAAGAGGGATTTTGCCCCCTTTGAAATACCTTTTGACAATGTATCTGTAGAACAAAAAGTAGAAAAGGTTCTTAAAGGTGTAGAATTACTTAAGAATGCCGATAAACGCATCAAACAGATCACCGTTTCCTATGCGGATAGTAGTAGAAAGGTAAAAATAGTGAATTCAGAAGGGAAAATAGTTGAGGATATTAGAAATTATCCACGTTATGCTGCTATAATATTTGCACAGGACGAAGAAGGGAATTTGTTTAGAGGTTATTCCTCCGATGGAGCAAACATGGGATTTGAATTTTTTACAGATGAGATGATAGAAAAAGTAGCAAAAGACGCCGTCAGACAAGTAGTTTCACAAATAGAAGGAGTGGATGCTCCTGCAGGCGAATTCACGGTTGTTTTGTCTTCTGAAGCTGGAGGAACCATGATACATGAAGCATGTGGGCACGGTATGGAAGCAGACTTGGTACTTTCCGGTTCTGTGTACAGAGAAAAAGTTGGAAAGAAAATCGCTTCGGAAAAAATTACCGTTGTAGACGACGGAACAGATAAAAACAAAAGAGGGACCCTTAATTATGATGACGAGGGAACTCCTACCCAGAGGACCGTTTTAATTGAAAACGGTGTGTTAAAAGGATACATGCACTCGAAAATTACTGCCAAAAAATTCGGTGTTGAACCCACAGGTAACGGTAGAAGGGAATCTTATATGGTGTTACCCATCGTTAGGATGAGAAACACGATGATCTTACCAGGAGAAGATGATCCACAAGATATAATTAAATCTGTAAAATACGGTATATTTGTTAGAAAGATGGGTGGGGGACAAGTTGATGTAATAAGTGGTGATTTTCAGTTTGGAGTTGATGAAGGTTATATTATAGAAAATGGTGAAATAAAGCAATCGATCCGTGGAGCGAGCTTAGTTGGCAACGGATTAAAAGTCTTAGAAAGCATAGATATGGTTGGTAATGATTTGGGATATGGTGTTGGAACCTGTGGTAAAGACGGTCAAGGGGCTCCAGTTTCCGATGCCCAGCCTACCATAAGAATACCGAAGTTAATTGTTGGTGGAATAGTAAAAGGGGGTAACAATTAATGACTAATATAAAATCAATTATAGAAAAATCCATGAAAGAGATAAAAAGTAAAGGGCTTAAAGGACAGATAAATGTGATTTCCACTGAAAGTAAGAATGCCTCTTTCAGTAATGGAAAGTTAGAACAGTTAACCGAAGGAGAAAAGGGAGCAGCAGGTATCAAAGTTATTTCTCCCGATGGAAGAACAGCCACATCGTCATCTAATATTTTAACAGAAGAAGGAATAATGCAAGCTGTTGAAAAAGCAATTGAAATGACTAAATATACAGAAAAAGACGAAGCAAACGACATATCAAATGACGAACAGTTTACATACATAGATTGGGCTTTCGATGCAGACACAAAGGATATGAATTTAGACGAGGTTATGAAATTAGCTCAAGAACTAGAAAAAAAGGCTAAGAGTGAAGATGAAAGGATAAAATTTGTTCGTGGTGCTGAGTATGAAGTTGCATTAACCAGGATTCATTTTGGCAATACGAATGGTCTTTACAAAAACGCTTTGTTTACAAACGCTGCCAGTTCGATTAGTTTAGCAGCAATTGAAGGAGAAGATTCCTCATTTGGTTTTGATTATCAATTATCTCAAAGCTACAGGCTTATAGACATAGATCGTATTGTAAAAAATTCTGTAGAAATGGCGGTGTCAGGTTTAAAATCAGAGGTTTTAAGTTCTGGTAGATATGATATTGTCATGAGTCCTTTCGCTTCTAGTATGTTCTTAGGGACATTGATAACTCCTTTATCGGGAGAAAATGTATACAAAGGTAAATCTTTTTTGAAAGATGAATTAGGTGAGAAAGTAGCCAATTCATCGGTTACCCTCATACATGATCCTATGAATGGTTCTGCACCAATCATAGCCTCCTTTGACAATGAAGGAACCAATACCTCAAGATTCAACGTTATAGAAAATGGTGTCCTAAAAGGATTCTTACATAACATATATTCTGCAAAAAAATTGGGTGCAAGACCAACCGGCAACAGTTTTGCATCGGTGGAATCTCCAAATCCTTCCATTGGAACGATAAACCTTCATTTTATCGCTAACAAGACGAGAAAAGATATTTTGAATGTTCCAAAAGCTCTTTATGTCACCAACATAATGGGTATGCATACCGCCGATCCGGTTTCTGGAAGATTCTCTGTGCAAATAAGTGGAAGATTAATTGAAAACGGAGAGTTTGTAAGAAGTTTTAGAGGGATGACCTTAGCTGGAACGCTGGAAGAGTTGTTGAATAATTTAGAATATATAGGTTCTGATTTCAAGTATTTAGGTCCAGTAGCCGGTTCTACTATGTTGATAAGGGATTTAAGCGTGGGCGGTAAATAGAAGAAGAAGTCTAAAAAAGGAGTATAAGGCGTTTAATCGCTTTTAAAAGCGTTTAAACGCCTTTTTTTCGTCTTAATTGGGAATTATCTAGTTTGAGAAAGAAGGTATAATGTTGTAAGATATAATTGATAATGAAAAAAATTTCACACATTGTAGCAAATACACTGCAAGGAGGTTTTTAAATTGTATAAAGTAAGTGTTTGGGGTTTTGGAGCAATGGGGAGTGGTATAGCAAAAAATATATTAAGTAAGAAAAATCTAAAATTAGTTGGTGTTCACGATTTCAGGGAAGAATATATCGAAAAAGATGTTGGAGAGTTGTTGGGTTTAGGAAAAATTGGAATAAAAGTTTACCCTGATCCTATAACAATGGTTAAACAAACAGATCCAGATCTTGTTGTAATCGCTACTAACTCTTTTATCTCAGTGGTGAAGGATCAGATTATTTCTATATTAAAAGAAAACAAAAACGTAATTACCATTGCTGAAGAAATGGCTTTTCCTTTTTCAAAAGATCCAAAAGCTGCAAATGAAATTGACACCGTTGCGAAGGAACATAATGTATCGGTTTTAGGGACTGGTGTAAATCCAGGGTTTGTCCTTGATACACTAATTATAACATTGACAGGAGTATGTTTGAATGTTCAGAGGATTAAAGCAGCCAGAATTAATGATCTTTCACCTTTTGGACCAACGGTTATGGAAACACAAGGTGTGGGAACAACACCAGAAGAATTTGAACAAGGAATAAAAAACGGAAAGATAGTAGGTCATATAGGGTTTGAACAGTCAATACATATGATAGCCAAGGCTTTAGGATGGGAAATTGATCGCATCGAACAAAAAAGAGAACCTATTATTTCTAATGTCGTGAGGGAAACAAAGTATGTTAAGGTTCAACCAGGGATGGTAGCAGGGTGTAATCATACCGCAAAGGCATTTTACAAAAATGAACTGTTGATAGAACTTGAGCATCCTCAGCAAGTACTTCCCCATTTAGAAAACGTTCAAACAGGAGATTATATAACAATTCAGGGGGATCCTGATATTTCAATGGGTATAAATCCTGAAATACCAGGTGGCAAAGGCACAATTGCCATAGCCACCAATATGATTCCCTCTGTAGTTGAAGCTCGGCCTGGTCTGTTAACCATGGTGGATTTGCCAATACCAAGAGCTTTACTTGCAGAGGTTCACTGAAGGAGGTTAGATTTATGGAGATAAAAAAGGGTGCATGGGTTCAAATTCTTTACATTGTTTTAAATCCTGAAGAAAGGGCTTCACATTTGCCGGAAGACACCAAAAAAGTACCTTTTGAAGTTAGAATAAAAGGTTTTTTGGAAGATGAAGAGGCTGAAATAGGCGATATCGTCACCATTAAAACACCTATTGGGAGATTAGTTAAAGGAAAATTGGAAAAAGTTAATCCTAAATACGAGCATAACTTTGGGGAACCTATTCCCGAATTGTTAAAAGTTAACAAGGATAAACTGCCTCTGTCTGAAGACAGAGGCGAAAAGCCACCAGCCTAAATTCGAAATTTTGGAATGCTGGAGCCAGTTCCTTGACTCCGATGGGTGAGTATTGAATATCTTGATCAAATATCTTGAAAGGAGGAAGAAAAATTACTGCATTTCTTTTCCTACTAGGGTAATAAGCCTACTGCAGTAATTTTTTGAAAGAAATGGATAAATCTTACAAAGCGGTGATGGAAAGACAGGTAGAGATCATCAAAAAATCTGTAGGACTTGATTACAATAAATATGAAATAGAAGGAATCGCCTTTGATTATGAAAAGATGATGAATGAGTCGGGTTTTTCAATTGAAGAAGTTGTAAGAATCCAAAAAGAAACAGGTGTTGGAAACACTCCCCTTGTTGAACTAAAAAACATAAACAAATTGATTAAAAAATTGTCTGATAAAGGGAAAGGAGCTAGGATCTTTGTTAAGGATGAACAGACTAACCCATCAGGTTCTTTCAAAGATAGAAGGGCTTCTATAAGTGTATATATGGCAAAAAAATTAGGGTATGAAGGCGTTATAGCAGCAACAAGTGGTAATTATGGCGCTGCTGTAGCTTCTCAAGCAGCTAAAAGAGGTTTAAAATCTATTATAATTCAAGAATGTTTCGATTCTCGAGGCGTTGGTCAACCTGAGATCTTAGAAAAAGAAAGGTCGTGTGCAGCTTATGGAAGTGAAGTTGTTCAAGTAAGTGTAGGACCGGAATTGTTTTATTATACCCTTCTTCTTCTTGAAGAAACAGGATTTTTTAATGCATCGCTTTACTCACCTTACGGCATTACCGGAATAGAAACGTTGGGTGTGGAGATAGCTAATCAAACCAAAGAATTGACAGGGAAATTCCCAGATCTTGTTGTAAGTACCCATGCAGGAGGAGGTTTGACCACTGGAACTGCAAGAGGATTAAAAAAAGCTGGGGCAGATTCAACCAAGATTGTTGGGGCAAGCGTTGATTTAAGAGGCTTGCATATGGCTTCTGATAAAGATTTCAATAGAAAATCTTTCACTACAGGACACACTGGATTCGGGATCCCGTTTGCGGTCTTTCCTGACAGATCCGATGTTCCAAGGAATGCGGCAAGGGTGTTGAGGTATATGGACAGATATGTTCTTGTAACTCAAGGAGAAGTATTCTATATGACTGAATTACTCGCAAAACTCGAAGGGCTACAAAGAGGACCTGCTGGTAATACCTCGCTGGTGGCAGCTTTTGCTTTGGCAAGGGAAATGAATGAGGATGAAATAATAGTTGTAAACGAAACAGAATACACAGGAGCAGGGAAGTTACCAAGTGCCCAACTCACTTTTGCCAAAGAAAATGGGATTCAAGTAATATCAGGCGATCCAATTAAAGATGATAAACCAGGGGAAAGAATCGTGATACCTGAAGATCCTTCACAAATAGGCTACATCGAAATTCCAATGTCTCAATTGAAAGAATCGTATGTAAACCAGCTTATAAAAAGACTTGGAAAAACTGATTTCACTCAAAAAGAAATTCAATTCATATCAGAGGAAATAAGGGAAGATGAAGATTCGGTAATAAACTTGATTAAAAAGGCAAAGGAGGAGTCTTTGTGAAAGAAAGAGCCGATGACTTTCAGGAAAGGTCAAAGAAACTTCAAAGTATGACTGATGAGGAATTAGACAATTATTTTTGGAATTTAGTTGGAAAGGTAGTAGATCCCTTAGTAAATTTGGCAGAAACACATACCTCTCCTTCTATAGAAAGATCTGTCTTGCTGAGAATGGGGTTTAATTCCCTTCAGGCAAAGGCGTTGGTTGATAAGATTGTACAAGAAAATTTATTATCAAAAGGAGCAGGGAATGTGGTCTACAAAATCGCAAAACAAAAAAATATAGGAATAATGGAAGCGGGAGAGGCACTATTAAACGGTCGTTTTTGGGATGATGTTGAGAATATCTTTAGAGGTGGTGATACAAATGAAACTTCAACCAAATGAAAAGATCAACATAGAAGAGATTTTAAACGATTTGGAACATTACACACCAAGAAGAAAGGGATGGACTTGGAGGAAAAAATTACCTGAAGGAACCAAAAAAAGCGATTTTAATTACTATGAGATAAGTGAGGATTTGAAAAACTCGATTCCTCTTCCTGCGGCCCATTACTTTGATAACCTAGACCCACAACCAGACACGGTGATAACATCGGAAATTGCTTCAGGAAGATTTGAGGAAGATGTTAGAAGAATGCGCATGGCTGCCTGGCACGGAGCAGATCATATTATGGTCATAAGAACACTTGGGCAAAGCCATATAGACGGTCTTATGGAAGGGACCCCTGAAGGTATTGGTGGGATACCGATAACGAGAAAACAGTTGAGGGCAACTAGAAAAGCGCTTGATCTAATTGAAGACGAAGTAGGTAGACCCATAAACTTTCACAGTTATGTTTCAGGTGTAGCAGGCCCTGAAATAGCTGTAATGTTTGCCGAAGAGGGGGTTAATGGAGCTCACCAAGATCCACAGTACAATATTTTGTACAGAGGTATCAATCCTATAAGATCTTTTGTGGATGCCGCTGTTGCAAAAAAAGTGATGGCTTGGGCGAATATACTCCAAATAGATGGTGCCCATAACGCGAACGCATCTGCTAAAAAAGCTAGAAACGTGATGCCGGAGCTTTTGGTCCAACATGCTATAAACTCGCTATTTTCATTAAAAGTAGGCATGAAAAAAGAAAATATCGCTTTATCAACCGTTCCCCCTGTAGTTTCCCCTTCTCCTGAGTTCAGAATCAACTTGGTCTATGCCGTTACATTGAGAGAACTGTTTAAAGGCTACAAGTTCAGAGCTCAAATGAACACAAGGTACATCGAATCTGATTTATTCGATGCCACAAGGATTCACGTTTTAAATACCCTCATTTCTCGGTTAACCTCTGCAGACATTCAATCAACTATTACTCCCGACGAAGGTAGAAATGTTCCATGGCACGTTAATTCTATTAGAGGTGTCGAAACGGCTAAACATACATTGATATCAGCGGATAATATTAAACAATACCTCAAAATCGATGAAGAACAAGTTAGAAAAGAAGTAAGAGAATTGAAGATGAGAGCTATATTGATGCTCGAAGAAATAATAGAAATGGGTGGATATTTTGAAGCCTTAGAAAATGGCATGTTTGTAGATAACGGGTACTATCCTGAAAGAGCAGGAGACGGAATAGCCCGAAAAAAGAACGGAGAAATTGCGGCAGGCTCTGTTGTACCAAGGGATAAAGATTATATGGCACCCGTTTGTGAACATTTTGGGTACAACGCCTTACCTGAAGGATTAGATAAACCTTGTGATTTAATCGGTGGTTGTACCTTACATAATAGAGAAAAGATTCAATTTATTGACGAGTTAGATGAGAGTGATAATGTCGAAAAAAGATTGCAAGAAATAAAAGAATACAAAGAAAATAATCTTATAAAACCAGAAGTTGAATGGAGTTATGATGGTTGGATACAATTGGACATGACCATCCCTGAATCTGAAGAATACGCCAAAGCAGCGGCGGTCGAAATATGCAAAAAAATGGGACTCGAAGATATTCATGTTATTCATTCTGCCGTTTTACATCCATCGGAAGGAACGTATCTTGAATTGAAGGCAAAGGTACCTTTTTTTGTTAAAAAGGATGAGTTAGAGCTTCCCCAAAAGAACGAAGTGATGAGTGATGACAAGCTTTTTGAATTTTTTGGTAAACACAAGGTAAAAGTAGTAGCTGGAACGATAGGCAATGATGAGCACAACATAGGTATCAGAGAAATATTAGATATAAAACATGGAGGCATAGAAAAATATGGAATAAATTACGTTTACCTTGGTACTTCTGTGCCCCCAGAAAAAATCATAGATAGTGCGATAGAAGTTGGAGCCCAGGCGGTTTTAGCTTCTATGATTATTACTCATAACGAAGTTCATGTGGAAAATATGAAAAAATTACATGAAATTGCTGTAGAAAAAGGAGTTAGAGATAAATTATTACTTATCGTTGGAGGAACTCAGATAACCAATGATTTAGCGATCAATAATTACATGGACGCTGGCTTTGGAAGAGGTACCAAAGGGAATCACGTTGCCACATTTTTGGCTAAGAAACTAAAAGAAAGAGAGCAAAACGAATAATTTTTAATTAATTTATTCTTGCTTTAAATTTTTTTTTAGTGTAAAATTGAGATAGTGAAACCCTAATTCTTCCAAAGGGAGGAAAACTTGATGTCTTTTGAAATAGATACAAGGGTTTTAAAAAATGCTGTTCAATTAACCAGTAATGCTGTTTCAAGAAAAACAGCTAACCCTATCTTGAAAGGAATAAAATTGGCTGTAGAAGACGATGAGTTACATATTTATGCTACAGATTTGCAGACCGGTTTTCACAAATGGCTGAAGGTTAAAGATAGTGATGAAAACTTTTCTACAGTGGTGGAACAGACGATATTCTTGGAAATACTATCAAATCTCACTTCTGAGACAATTACGATCACTTTGGATGGAGTTTTGAAGATTTCAGGTGGAAATTCTGTATTTCGATTACCTACCATGGATCCTGATGAGTTTCCTTCTCTTGCTTTTGACGTTACAGGGAGCTCAATTTCGCTAGATAGAACAGTTATTACTAATATGATTGATAAGGTAATTTTTTGTGCTTTAAAGGATTCTTCTTCCCTTTCACGCAATTTAAATGCCGTTTACTGGGACTTTAGGCAAGGAGGGTTTTTGAATTTAGTCGCCACGGATTCATATAGATTAGCCCTATCTGAAAGTAAGCTGGAAGATGACAATGTTCTTTCACCATTTCTTTTATCCTTAAAAAGTATGGATGAATTAAAAACGATACTTTCAGCAGCAAAGACAGAGAAGATAAAAGTAGTTCAAAGTGGTTCGCAAGTTCTCTTTGATTTTGAAGAAGATAATAACCAGCTGATTTTTAACGTTATAGATGCCGAGTTTCCTAATTATTTGGGTATAATTCCCCAGAGTTTTATAACAAAGATCAAGGCTAAAACCTCAGAATTTTTGGCTATTATGAAAAGGATGTCTATCACAGCTGGAAGTGAGGAATATACTTTATTAAATATTGAAGATGGAAGAATACAGTTTTATGCAAGTTCTCCCGATGTTGGCGAAGCAAAAGAAGAGATTGATGTTGAGCAAGAAGGTAGAAATCTTGAGATTGCTTATTCACCGAGATATTTCAGAGAAGCGTTAGAAAGAATAGAAACTGTGGAGTTTGAGTTCGATATATCCGATGAGGAAAAACCTACCATTTTAAAACCTATAGAAGACAACAGTTACATGTTTATAATAATGCCAAAAAGGAAAAGTTGAAGCATGTTAAAAATTGGTTTTGGTTATGATGTGCATCCTTTCGTTGAAAATAGAAGATTAATATTGGGTGGAGTTGTAATTAATCATCCAAAAGGTTATGGATTATTGGGCCATTCGGATGGAGACGTTTTTTTTCATGCGATAATTGATAGTTTATTAGGGATGTGCGGTTTGGGGTCGATAGGGGAGTACTTTCCTGAAAGTAAAGAATTTGAAAATATTAATAGCTCTATACTTTTAGAAAAGACTATGGATTTGATAAGTAAAAGGTATGTTGTTAAGATAAATAATATAGATGCGCTAATCATATCTAATAGTGTGAAAATTAGTCCTATATCTGATCAAATAAAAAATAATACCTCACGCATCTTAAATTTAGAAGTGAGCCGAATAAACTTAAAAGGCAAGAGTGGCAACGGTTTGGGAATTGGTGGAAAAGACGAAGGTATAGAAGTTTATTGTACCATACTGGGTGAGGTAGATGAAATATAAGCTCGTTCATAGCTTCGATATGACTCCCAAAGATATGATCAAAATTCAGAGACAGTTGGCTAAAGAGGTTAAATTAAGTTATTTCTCTGATGTACCAAACTTAGTAAGCGGTGTTGATCTTTCCTTTCAACAAGACGAAGGATTAGCTGTAATTGTAACGATGGATTTTAAGAAATTATCGGTGATCGATGTAACATATGCCGTGGATAAGATTACCTTACCATATATACCAGGCCTTCTTGCTTTTAGAGAGCTTCCTATCTTTTTAAAGGCTTGGGAAAAACTTCAAATTGAACCTGATATTGTTTTTTTTGATGGTCAAGGCTATGCCCATCCCAGAAGGATGGGCATAGCTACACATGCGTCTTTTTTTATTGAAAAGCCTACTATAGGAATTGCTAAATCTAAGTTAATTGGTGAATACGAAGAACCAGGAAAGAAAAAAGGTGAATTCACATTTCTGTACCATAAAGATGAGAAAATAGGAATAGTGTTGAGAACAAGAGACAATGTGAAACCTGTATTTGTATCTCCTGGCAACTTGGTTGATTTCAACAACGCTTTGGATTTTACTTATCATTTTGCCACAAAGTATAAAATTCCTGAGATAACTCGAAAGGCACACTTATACACTCAAAGTTTAAAGCAGAGGTGACGTTGTTGACCGAAAAGAACACGCGAAATTTTATATACATATCAATGATTCTATTTTCGATGGTCATGAATACTCTTGCTCCTCTTATGACTTCCATTCAAGAAAGATTCTCTGTTTCAATAACTATTTCTTCTTCATTACCGTTTATAAGTACCTTTGGTACCATGATATCCAACTTTATAGGCAGCTTTTTTATCGCCCAGATAGGCTATAAAAATTTCTTGATAGGTGCTTTAATTGTTCTAATTATGGGTTTGTTTTTATTTGTAACTGCATTTAGTTTCCCCATGGTAGTATTATCAGTTTTCTTGTTTGGAGTAGCCACAGGAGCCGCTTTTATGACTTTAACTTCCGCTTTTTCACATCTTGATAGAAAAATCCAAAATTTTGGATTTTTAAACGCGAGTTTTGGAATTGGGGGAATAATAGCACCCCTTTTGGTTAGCTTATTTTTAGTTATGAATTTAGATTTTAGATTTGTGTATTTTATACACTTAATATTAATTTCATTACTTTTCATTTTTGTGTTAATTTATAAACCCATTCAAAACATAAAGTATGAAGCGATTAAATTTAAAGAAGCCACAGGTATAATAAGGAAAAAATTTGTTTATTTGTCATTGTTGATATTCTTATTCTATTCGGGAAGTGAAATAGGCATAATAACTTGGAGTGCAAACCTTTTCCATGATGTTTTTAATTATTCTAAGGAATTTTCATCTATAATTATAAGTTTATTTTGGGTTGTTTTTACCTTTGGTAGGGCAATTACGGAATTTTTAAACAGAAAATTAACAGAATTGGGTACCATTTTGTACTTCTCTATTTCTCTTATAATAAGTCTTGCGTTGTTACTGATATTTCAACACTTTATTTTCTTTCTTTTCGTTGGTTTTAGTTTATCTGCCATTTTTCCAAGTATTCAAAAATACTCCAACCAAAATCTTCCAAAGAGAATCTTAGGGATGTACAATGGGTTGGCTTTTGGTTCCACTGGGATTGGGGCTATGATAATCGCAACTTCCATGGGGGTAATTGGTGATATTAATTTTAATATCTCCTACGCCATTCCTTTTTTAACTTTTGCCATCATCATTTTTATCACCCAAAAATTGGGTAAGGAGAAATTAGATAATGGCAATTGAAATTAAAAAGCGTACCCAAAGGGGGGGAAGATGAAATATTCTAAGATAAAAACTGGCTGCATAGACGGTTTTAAAGTAGAAAATATCTTAGTAGAAATCGATGTAAACTCTCGTTCTACCCAACAGACATTCAAAATAGTAGGAATGCCTTCCACATCTGTTTTAGAAAGTGAGAAACGAGTTACCAGTGCCATTAGAAATACTGGGTTTACTATTCCTAACGGATCGATAGTTGCAAATCTTTCACCCACCTCTATGAGAAAAGACGGTTCACATTTTGACTTACCAATTGCTGTATCCTTGTTGGAAGCGTCTGGTCAGATAAAAGAATTAAGTGATGATTACTATATATTTGGTGAACTCGGTTTGAATGGAGAAGTTAGACCTGTTTCTGGGATATCTCTTTTTTTGATGTACATAAAAGAAAGAAATCAACAAGCAAAATTCATAATTCCACGCGGAAATCAGGGGGAAAGTAAATTTGTAGAAAAAAACGAAGTTATCGTTATAGATAATTTGAAAGATATCGAAAATATATCGCTGGGTATTTTGGATGAATACTCTCCAAAGTATGAGGATATTGTACAACCGTCTTACAACTTGGATTTTCGTGAAATCAAAGGTCAAATCTTTGCCAAAAGGGGTATAGAGATAGCAGCCAGTGGATTTCACAACGTCTTAATGAGAGGATCTCCCGGTTCGGGAAAAACAATGATAGCTAAAAGGGTTCCAACAATATTACCAGATATGACGAGGGAAGAAATCATCGAATCAACTATGATCTATTCAGTTGCTGGATATATGAACACGATAATCGATAAAAGGCCCTTCAGATCTCCTCACCACACAGCTTCAACGGCCTCAATAATAGGGGGAGGGGCCGTTCCGAAACCTGGTGAAATAAGCTTGGCTCACAATGGAGTATTATTCATGGATGAATTTCCCGAGTACCGTACGGATGTAATAGAGTCCCTAAGACAGCCTTTAGAAGACGGAGAAGTGACGGTAACAAGAGCAAAATCCGTTGCTAATTTTCCTGCAAGGTTCATGCTTATAGCCTCTCAAAATCCGTGTCCATGCGGATATTATGGAGATAAGGAGATTGAATGTACGTGTAGTTTGAACCAGATCTTAAATTACAACAGAAAAATATCAGGTCCTATATTGGATAGAATAGATATAAGAATAGATGTACCAAGGGTAAAAATTGACGAGCTCATGTCCAAGGAAGATGGAGAAAGCTCAGAAAAGATTAAAGAAAGAGTTTCAAAGGCTTCCCAAATACAGATAAAAAGGCAAAATAAATTGAATGGGAAACTTAGCAATAAAGAGCTGAAGAAATTTGCTGCTCTTACTGAAAAAGCGGAAGACTTTCTAAAACAAGCAGCTATCAATTTAAAATTAACTGCAAGATCGGTAAACAGGGTAGTTAGAATTTCGCGAACTATAGCTGACACTTTTGATTCAAGGAATGTGGAAATAAGTCATGTTTCGGAAGCCCTGAATTACAGAGGGAGAAAAATCATATGAGAAAAATATCTTCATTTTTTCTGTTACTTTTATTGGTATTAAGCGTAGTTTATGCTAATTCGCAAGAATTAATAACAATACCAGATATAGAAAACCTCGAAAAAGCAAAAGTTTCTTCTATATTCGATGGAGACACGATTAACACTTACCAGTACGCTGAAAGTATAAGATTGATTGGAATAGACACACCAGAGATCAAAGCTGGGAGTAAGCCCATTAGCGAGTATGGCTATAAGTCGTATCAATTTGTGAAAGATAGACTAATAAATGTTGCAAACAGGAACGTATATTTAGAGTTTGATGAGGATAAGTTTGACGATTATGGCAGAGTTTTGGCGTATGTTTATTATGAAGATGAAGAAGGTAACTTAGTATTATTAAACGAAGAAATATTAAAAAATGGATTAGCCCGACCGTTGTTTTATGAAGATACTTCAAAAAAGCAAGAAATATTTGTTAAAGCTTATATCCAAGCATATGAAGATAGAAAAGGCATCTTTGAAAAATATGATGATGAAAGTCTTGTCGTGGAATCTGATGCCTTAACCCAAAAGGATTTAGGTAGAATGCGGTGGGTGAAGGCCAAAGTAAAGGATGTTATAAAAGAAGGCGAAAATTATTACAAAATTATCTCTGAAGGCGAAGATTTTTACTATGGAATAAGAAAACAGGAGTTTGATGCCTTTTTTGACGGATACGATATCTATGATTTAGTTGGGGAAGAAGTTATGTTCTGGGGAGAAATATGGTTAGATCAAAGAACTGGGCAATACGAAATACTGGGAAGGGCTCCTTTTGAGATAAAAAGACTTTCGAATTAGCTGTAGTGGGAAGAGGGAGTTTATTTTAAAGATCGTATAACAGAATAATAGGGGGAAGGACATTATGGGTAAATATTTTAAAAAAATAGTAGGAGAAAAATGCTTTTTGTCACCAGTTAATCCTGATGATTTTGAAAAATACACGGAATGGTTAAATGACCCAGAAATATCAGAAAACATGATGGTAGAGGATAATATCATTTCTTTGCTAAAAGAAAAAGATATCTTGGAAAAAATGGCAAAAGGTAACGATGTATTTTTTGCCATCGTGGATTTAGAAACAGAAGAGCTGATAGGTAATTGTGGGTTGCATGACATTAATAGAATTAATCAATCGGGTGTCTTGGGGATTTTTATTGGCAATAGAGAATATCTGTCTAAAGGATATGGTACCGAAGCCATTAAATTGTTGTTGAATTATGGATTCAACGTTTTAAACTTAAATAACATTATGTTAGAGGTTTTTGAATACAACAAAAGAGCCATAAGATCTTACCAAAAAGCAGGATTTAAAGAAATAGGCAGGCGAAGACAAGCAAAGTTTTTTAAAAACAATAGATACGATATAATATTTATGGACATTTTGAGAGAAGAATTTCTTGAAATGAAAGATGCGAAAGGAGTAATAGGGTGAAGGATTTAGATAATATCGAAAAATTTACCACGGGTGAAGAAATAGCTAATGCCGTTATACACGGTATAGGAGCATTGTTGAGTATAGCTGCTTTGGTGTTATTGGTAGTTTTTTCAGCGATTAACGGACAACCTTGGAGTATTTTCAGTTCGGTTATATATGGTTCGTCCTTGATTATTCTTTATACATCTTCAACACTATATCACAGCTTTCAACGTCAAAAAATAAAAGATCTCTTTGAAATATTCGATCATTCGGCAATTTATATTTTAATAGCGGGTACTTACACACCTTTTGCACTAATTACGTTGAATGGAAGGTTAGGTTGGATTATATTTTCTGTAGTATGGGGTTTGGCAGCTATAGGCATTATTTTTAAAATATTTTTTGTTAAAAGGTTTAGGATTCTTTCAACAATTTTATACATAGCCATGGGATGGTTGGTTGTATTTGCTATGGAGCCTTTAGTTACAAACTTGGATTTCTGGGGAGTAGTTTGGTTGGTTATAGGAGGCATTCTTTACACAGTCGGGACCATATTTTACGTATGGAGAAAAATCCCATATCATCATGCTATATGGCATTTGATAGTGCTTGCAGGAAGTATATGCCACTTTTTCTCAGTGTTTTTTTATGTTATATGAGAAATCTCAAGAGTTTAAAACTCCGAGTGCCAAAGCGGCTAATTTCGATTGATCGTTGTCGGCTCTTGATACTAATACCACGGGAGCCTTCGCTCCCACTACAATACCTGCCACGTTTCCCCCTGAGAAATATACCGCAGATTTTCCTAACAAGTTCCCGGAATGGATATCTGGAACAATTAAAATATCTGCTTTACCTGCAACTTCACTGTTTATATTTTTAATCTTGGCAGCTTGTTCGCTTATAGCGTTATCAAGGGCAAGGGGACCATCGACAATACAGCCTTTTATTTGGCCTCTTTTGTTCATTTGGGTCAATATGGCGGCATCTATTGTTTCGGGCATATCCGGATTAACTACTTCGACTGCCGCTAATAGAGCTACTTTAGGAGTTTTTATTTCAAGACTTTTGGCTACTTCAACGGCATTGTATATAATTTGAACCTTTTGCGTTAAATCTGGATGGATTATCATTCCACCATCGCTTATTAGAAGTAATCTATCCAAATAAGGTGTTTCTACTAGGGCAACATGAGAAAGCAAATTTCCCGTTTTTAATCCCCAATCGTTGTTTAAAACAGCTTTTAACAATTCAGAGGTTTTTATCTTACCTTTCATCAGCAGATCAGCAGCCCCACTTGAAACGAGACGAACACCCTTTTCTGCAGCTTCCTGTGGATTTTCTGCCTCTATAATATCAAATTCCTTTCCAACAATTTCCAAATTTTTTTTAATTTCTTCTTTATTTCCAACCAAGACAGGGTTTGCAAAACCTTCTTCACTTGCTTTTGATAAAGCCTTCAAAGCTTCCAAATCTTCTGCACAGACAAGAACAATGTTCTTTGTTGGTTTGGACTTTGCTCTATTCAGCAGTTCGTCAAAGTTTTTCATGAAAACTTCCCCCTTTGTTGACTATATTAAGCATTTCTTTGTGAAGCTTCTTCAATTACAGGTCTTTTCCAGTTACCAAAAATTAGAAAACCTAAGGCTAATAAAAGGGCAGAGAAATTACTTATTATCATCGCTATGAAAACACCTATGTAACCGTGAGTCTCCGCAAAGAAAAAAACCAAGGGTACCCTTATTCCCCACAATCGAGTGATATCGATAATGGTCGACTGAATCGTATGCCCTGTACCTCTTAAAGTACCAAGAAAAACAGAAACTAAAGAGAAGAATGGAAGTGAGAAAGAAACATATCTAAAAAATTCCTCTCCTACTTTAATTACTTCAGGGTCATTTATGAAAAATTTTGTTATATTGTGTCCAAATAAAAACATAACCATTGAAGCACTTCCAACGATCAGTAAAGTTGCCAAAGAAGCTTTTTTAACGGTTTCTTCAGCCTTTTCAGGTTGATTAGCACCCACGTATTGACCTGTCATCGTAGCCGTTGCCAAGGATATTCCCATTGCGAACATCGTTATTAAATTGTTCATTCTATTTCCAATTCCATATCCGCTAATAACAATAGGTCCAAATTGCGCTATAACTCCCATAATTATAGCAAATCCAATAGCTGTAAAAGATTCACCAATAGAAGAAGGTAAGCCAACCGATAGAACTTTTTTTATAAGTTTTGGATCAGGAACAAAATCTTTGGTGTGTAATTTAAAACCCTCTTTACCTTTGAATAATACAATTAGGAATACAACGGACATTATAACTTGAGATAACATAGTTGCTAAAGCAGCACCAAAAACGCCTAAATTGAATTGAAAAATGAAAAGAGGATCAAGGGCCACATTCAACAATATTGATATACCGTTGTATTTCAAGGCTATAAATGAATTTCCCCATCCCCTAAATATACCTGCCACAGTTTGCATTAAAAAGCTGAAAGGCAAACTAAATGCCATTATTTTTAGATAGGTGTGACTGAGTTCAAATATATTTTCGTCTAATCGTAGAAGAGATAATAGTTGTTTGCTAAAGATCAAAACTATTGCCATAATGGATAAAGCCACAAAAGTCATTACCAAAATGGTTTGCGCTGCCGATTTTTCAGCTCTTCTTTGATCACCGTATCCTGTATATTGAGCTATCAAAGAGGTTCCAGCGTAGGAAAAACCTGTGGCAAAAGATATAAAAACAAAGATCAGCGGCCAAATTACAGTAGGAACAGACAATTCCAAAGGACCCAATTTTCCCAAAAAATAAGCATCAGTTATATTATATATCGCTTGCATCATATTTGTCAAAATGATTGGCCAGGCTAAAGTAAACAAAGCTTTCCAAATGGATGTTTTTAAAACGTCAACTTTTCCTGTATCTTTGATTTTCATTTGCTATCACCTTTAATGTTAAAATTAATTCGTTATCCTTATCAATATTTTATCAGATTATTTGGGGTTTAGGTTAAAAATAAAGGTATATATTTTGAATTTAGTAGTGAAATATTATTAAGAAATAAATAAAAAAGCGTCCATAAAAAAGGACGCTCAAAATCTCAAAATAAAGATAAAGTTTTTATTTTTTTATGTTTACTAGTCTTAAACCAATTCTTCTTCTTGTTTTATCAATGTTTATTATTTCCACTTCCACGATATCGTTTATTTGTACAATATCCGTAGGATGAGCAACAAATTTTTCAGCAAGGTTTGACTTATGAATCAAGCCGTTTTCTTTTATTCCCAAATCCACAAAAGCACCAAAATCAGTAATATTTGTTATTTTACCTGATAATCTCATACTTTCTTTAAGATCTTCAAATTTTAGAATATCATCCATAAGTTGAGGTTGAGGCATTTCATCCCTTGGGTCTCTGCCAGGCTTTTGAAGTTCTTTAAGTATATCAATCAGTGTATATTCCCCAATTTCCAATTTTTCGGATATTGATTTAAGATTTTCTTTTTCGTTTAAAAGTTGCGAAACTTTTAATTTCAAGGGGTCCAATTTTTCTTTGATTTTTAAATCATCCAAGGTGTAGCCAAGTATATTTATTAATTTTTCTGCTGCTTCATAACTTTCTGGGTGTATTCCCGTCATTTCTAACGGGTTTTCCCCATCTATTATTCTCAAAAATCCTGCACTTTGTTCAAAGGCTTTTTCTCCAAAGCCTTTTACGTTGAAGAGATCAACTCTTTTTTGGAATGAGCCATTCTTTTGGCGGTATTGGACAATTTTCTTTGCAAGGCTACTTGTTATTCCCGAAACGTATTCTAATAAAGAATATGAGGCTGTGTTTAAATTAACACCAACGAGGTTAACCACGCTTTCCACAGTTGCATCGAGCTTTTCTTTCAACTTTTTTTGGTTGACATCGTGTTGATACTGCCCAACACCTATAGATTTCGGGTCAATTTTTACAAATTCTGCAAGAGGGTCCTGGATCCTTCTCCCTAAACTTATAGCTCCTCGAACGGTAACATCGTATTCTGGAAACTCTTCTTTTGCCAACTTAGAAGCAGAATAAACAGAAGCTCCAGATTCATCAACGAATATATACTTAAGATTTAACTTATTTTTCTTTATTAAGTCAACAACGAATTGTTGAGTTTCTCGTGAGGCGGTCCCGTTGCCTATAGCTATTAGATTTATATTATACTTTTGAATTAAATTCATCATAATTTTCTCTGAGTTTTCTACATCGTTTTGTGGAGGAACGGGGTATATCGTATTGTTAGCCAGAAAATTTCCCAATTCATCTAATGCCACGACTTTACATCCCGTTCTGAAACCAGGATCAATTGCTAAGATCCTTTTATTTTTTAAAGGAGGAGTTAGTAATAATTGCCTGAGGTTTTTGGCAAAGAGATCTATCGCCCCTTCTTCTGCTTTTTCTGTTAGATTTTGTCTTATTTCTCTTTCTATTGATGGGTTTAACATATTTGTGAATCCATAGTTCAAACCTTTGGATATTATTTCATCACAGATCTCATTTCCTGTTTTGTATTTAGATTTTTCTCTATCAAGCCACTCATCATCAATAATTAATTTTACATTTAAAACTTTTTCTTTTTCGCCCCTGTTTAAAGCTAGAACCCTGTAATTTGGGATTTTTGAAATTTCTTGAGTGAATTCATGATACATATCGTATTTGGTGGCTTCTTCGACAAACTCTTTCTTTTTTTCAGAGTGAATTTTGCCGAATTTTTCATAATACTTTCTTAGACTTTCCCGATTGTCTTTGTCATGGGCAAAGGTTTGACCTATTATGTAGGAAATACCTTCTACCACTTTGTCAATATTGTCGTATTCTTCAGATACAAATTCTTCTAATTCATCTAAAGATTTGATATTACCTAACAACACTTTGTTTGCTGCAGGTTCAAGACCAGCTTCTATAGCTTTGTCTGCATTGGTTTTCTTCCTTTTTTTGTAAGGAAGATACAGATCTTCCAATTCAGTCATTTTTTTGGTGTTGATGATCTTTTCTTTTAGTTCATCTGTTAATTTACCTTGCTCTTCGATGCTTTTTAAGACAGTTTTTTTGTAGTCTTCTAAGTTCTGATAATATTTAAATAATTCTTCTATTTGCCTAATCTTTTCTTCATCTAAATTACCTGTTCTTTCTTTTCGATACCTGCTGATAAAAGGTACAGTGTTTCCCTCATTTAATAATTCTATAGTGTTTTCAGTTTGAAATAGTTTTATGTTCAGATCTTCTGTTATTGTTTTGATTATATCCAATACTTTTACCTCCATGAAACAATTTATTTTACTAGCTTTAGAAAACCTAAATTTTCTCTAATTCACGATAGAAAATTTGTAAATTGTTGTTGAAGAATACACTTCTGAGGGTCTTAAAATTGTGGAAGGAAAGTTTTTCTGGTTTGGAGAGTTTGGAAAATGCTGTGTTTCCAAGGCTATTCCAGAATATTTTCCGTAGTGTTTTCCTTCTTTTCCATAAGTATCAACAAAATTACCTGTATAAACTTGAATTCCAGGCTCTGTTGTGTATATCTTCATCACTCTTCCACTTGTGGGTTCAACCAACCTTACAGCTAAGGATATTTTGCTATTTTCCTTGTTTAATACGAAATTATGATCTATTCCTTCTAACGGAGAATCTTTCAAATCTTTGAGTACCTCTCCAAGAATTTTTGGGACTGTAAAATCAAAGGGTGTGTCTTTGACACTTTTTATTTCTCCTGTGGGTATTAGCGTTTCATCTACAGGTGTATAATGATTAGCAAAAAGTTCTAACTGGTGATCAAAAATATTTCCTCTGCCTTCTCCTGCTAAATTAAAATAACTGTGATTTGTCAAATTTATAATAGTGGTTTTATCAGTAGTTGCGGTATAAGAAATCTTTAATTCATTATCGTTGGTTAAGGTGTAAGTAACGCTTACAAGTAAGTTTCCTGGATAACCTTCTTCACCATCATGGCTTAAACGCTTGAAACGAACAGAAGGTCCTTCAACGGTTGTAAAAGCTAGAGCTTGAAATATCTGTTTTTGAAACCCCTTTATTCCCCCATGAAGATGGTTTGAATTATTGTTTTGAGCCAAGGTGTAATTTTTACCTTCAAGTGAGAATTGCCCGTTTTTTATCCTATTTGCATGTCGTCCTATTGTAGCGCCGAAAAATGGATTCTGTGGGTTGGGTTTTTCATAATCTGAAACGGTATCGAATCCTAAAATTATGTCTTCCAGTTCTCCCTTTTTGTCAGGTAAGTACAAAGAAACCAAAGTAGCACCATAATTTGTTACTTGTACCGTAATTCCATTCTCGTTTCTTAATGTGAACAAAGTTACTGGAATGCCTTCTGTTGTATATCCCCATTGATTTTTTTCAATATGCTCTAAAATTGACACTCAATATCCCCCTTTTATTTTTTGAAAATTTCTTCTACCATCTGCTCTTTTGTGATTTTTAAGTATTCTGAAACATCTCTTAATATGCTATTTAACGTTCCTATTTTAAGAAATTTATGATCAGGTATGGTTATGTTATGCGAATACCCCATATAGTCAGAATTCAATCTTAAATGGCTTCCTGTCTTTCTTAAAATTTTATAATTATATTTTCCGAGTAGATCTGCTAATTCTTTCCCTGAGATATTTCTTGGAACTTTAGACATATGTGAATGTCTCTTCTTTTACAATATGCAACCTTATAATATTGGGAATATCTTCTTCTTTATCAAAGTGACATTTTATAGCATCTTTAATATTTTCTTTCAACTCATCTAAGGTCGATCCTTCTGTAAATATTGATTCTCCCAAAGCCCTAGCGTTATATCCGCTTTCCGGGTCTTCTTCTACTAAAAATATAATTTCTTTGACTTTCATTAGATTCATCCCCTTTATTTTCTGGTTTCTAGTAATATTATATCATACGGGAATAAATTGTCAGAAAGCCATCCATTCTTTCTTTTTATGTTTTTGAAGGGGAGAAAGAGAAGAGTTTATCAAAATTAGCAGTAATTTTTAATTGAAAAACGCCCACAAGTGGTCCTTAGGAAATTTGGAAATTTGAAGGGCATGGTAGTAAAATAGATATAAATATAAATTCTTAAAAGAGGTGATTTTTGTGAAGTCTTACCCTCCAGAGTTAAAGGCCAACGTTGTTAAAGAGCATGTCGAAAAAGGCGTTTCTTGTTCTCAACTTAGTAAAACTTACAACATCCCTGTCAGAAATATCCAAAAATGGGTTAAGAAGTTTAGAGATTCTGGTGAGAATTATTCTTGCTTTTTCAATGGCTCTTTCAATAAAAATTACATAGTTTCTCGTGGTTCTAAGGTTCCTCCTGTGGTATACGATAATTCTGGTGTCGATTTGGATGAGATTTCTCGGCTTTGTATGGAATACCCCGATCTCGCTCAAACTCTTCAAGCTTTGAAAGATTTGGTGATCGAAAAGGAGATAGAGATCAGAGTTCTTAGAGAAAAAGTTGAGTTTGTAAAAAAAACTTGAATCAGAGAAAATGATGGAAAATAGACATGCTGATTTCAAATCTACACCCATTTTGGATATCCTATATATCAATAGACTACATAGAGAGTACGGCGTTTCTCTTTCTTATCTTTTTGAAGAGTTCAACGTAAACTCCAGCACTTATCATTATAAAACGAGGTTCTTCTTGGATACCAGTTCTTTGTCAAAGAAAAAGCATACTAATTCTAAAACTCGAGGTTTTTGCTATACTGTGAATGGTGATAAGGTTCCAGATGAATTTGTAATTTCAGAATTAAAGCAAATCAAGGAACATCTCAATATGTATGTCTCAAAGCCTTATTTGAAAACTCTTGGTTCTACTAAGCTGTGTGAGTATTTTAAGGAAAAATATGGAATAATAATCAATCATAAAAAGATGAGACGTTTGAAACACGAAGTTGGTTTGGTTGGAAAATATACAAAACATTGAAAGTTTCATACATTAATATCTTTATTTTTGAATAGGTAATAAGAAAAATAATATATTCCAAAAGATATTAGCAAAATTATTAATGAATTTACCCAAAAGATTTTTTCTTCTAAAACGGTTTCCATCAAAGGAATATAATTAAATATGCTGAAGTATTTTATCCAACTTGTTGCCTCTATAGTCTTTGCCATAGTATCTCCAAAATACATGAAAATTAGTATACTAAGCGAGATACCCAAGTTTGAAGAATTGTTTTGGGTGAGTATGCTTATTATCACAGAAATTGAAGAGAAAAATATTTGTACTGTGAGCGAATATATTCCAAAAGCTAACAATATTTCTGGATTATATTCATATTCCATAAAAATAGCGTACATAGAAACAACTGAAAGGGTAAAAATAATGTTTAAAAATAATATATTTATCATTATATTCGTGAATTTAGTTATGTATAAAGTTGATCTACTTATTGGTTTTACGCTCAAATATTCTATGGTTCCTTTTTCATATTCATCTGCAAAAACTTTCCCCACAAGCATCGCTGAAAAAACAGCTCCTAATAAATAAACAAAGCTCATACCTTCTGACCCGAATATGCCTTCTGGTTTAGTAAATATTTGTTCGCTAAAGTTGAAAGATTCGAGTAAAAATTTGGGCATATTATTAATTAGTTCTAATACATTATTAGACTGGGAAAGGATTTGATTACTCATAGGTATATACATACCGGTAAATAAAACAAACAACAGTGACCATAATATTGTATTTTTATATGTGAATTTAAGCTCTTTTTTTAATAAATTGAAGTTCATTCTTCATCACTCCTGTAATAATCGATAAATATTTCTTCGAGAGACGGTCTTTTAATTTCAATGTCTTCATATGAACATTTAGATAAAATTTCAAAAAAACTATTTAAATCATCATTTTTTACTAGATAAGTTATAAAAGAATCCGTCTGTTCTTCTATTTCAAAATCATTGAATTTATTTCTTTCTTTGAGTTTGTAGATCGTAATTGTTTTTTTAGATACTTTAGATATCTCTTCAATATCACTTTCTTTTATTATTTTTCCTTTTTTTACTATCCCTACTTTATCACAAATTTTTTCAACTTCCGATAAAATATGTGATGAAAAAAGAATTGTAGCACCTCTTTCTTTTTCTTTTTCTAAAATATTATATAATTTATGCTGCAAAAGAGGGTCTAAACCGTTGGTAGGTTCATCAAAAATTATGTACTCGGGTCTGTGTACAATGGCTTGTATTATTCCAACTTTTTTCTTGTTTCCCATTGAAAGTTCTTTGAACTTTTTGTTTGTTTCAAGTTCTAATAGATCTATTAGCTCTTTTTCATATTTCTTATCAATATTTTTATAAAATCTATCGTTAAAATCAAAAAAATCTTTTACTCTCATATTTTCATAAAAATTGACTTCTCCAGGGAGGTATCCTATTTTATTTTTTATATGCTTCAAGTCGTGTGGGATGTTTTTATCCCCAATTGTAATTCGCCCTTCATCAATTGAAATCATACCCATCATAGCTCTTATAGTCGTTGTTTTCCCAGCACCATTAGGTCCTATAAGGCCGTATATTTCTCCTTTTTTTATTTTAAAGCTGATGTCCTCTACTCCGAGGTATTTTCCATAGTATTTTTTGATATTCTCTACTTTGATCAAATCTGGGTACCCCCTCACTTTGAATTAAATTAATTGTATATAATTAATATAAACTTTAACAAAGTTATATTGTCAGAATATAAAAAATTATGTGTCTAGAATATAAAAATAGAGAGGGGGACATTCCTTTGAAGATTAAGATTTTATATTGAACTTACTAATTGAAAAAAAATTAAAAATCGAAGATTCAAGAAATGGAGGGCGCTTTTTCAGAAATTATTTCAGTAATTCTTTTAGTTCTTCTATAGTTATTTCTAATAAATTGTCTCCTATGTATTCTATCGTCTTTTCATGTGCTTTTCTTATCTTGTCTTTTATCTCTTCAGTTAGTTGGTTACCAAATCTTTTGCTTAATATTCTAATTGCGAACTCTCTTTCGCCTTCAAGTTTTCCTTCAACTTTACCTTCCTTTCTTAACTTTTCAGCTATCGTCATAACTATCTCACCCCTTCCACTTTGTTTATATACTCTTCCCTGACATAATTGTCTGAGAGCCATAATAACGATCCTGTTACCGCTTATTTTTTAAAAACCTATCCACAATAAACGGGTAAAAGGCAAAAACTTTGGAGATAGTATTTCGGTTTATTAATTACTCATTTTATTTTTTATAAAATTTGAAACATGTTATACAAAATTAGTTACCGCTAATTCCATAAAATGTAAGCCACAACATATCAGCTGCAAGAGTAGGATTTTCAGGATCACTTATATCTATTATCACCAACCCGTTATCTCCGTCTGCCAAGTAAGCGTAATTATCTTTAACATAAATACTTTTTACCCAGCCCGCTGTGTCAACCTCCCCTATTTTTTTCGGATTGGATGGATCACTTATGTCTATAATTTCCAAGTCATTTTGTCCATTTACCACATAAGCATATTTTTCATCTACATATACATCTACATCATATACATATTGATCATATGTGTTCTTTGTGTGGTAATATCCTATTTCTTTAGAGTCACCAGGAGTACTTACGTCTAATATCAATAAACCAGGTTCCCTATCTACCAAGTAGGCATAACTATCTTTTACAAAAACAGACAAAGTTCTACCCCCTCTGTTGCAATATTCAACCCCCATAGGTTCTGTAGGATCACTTACATCAACTATCACCAAGCCATAATCTTCACTTGCCATATATGCGTGATTATCTTTTACAAAAACATCCCTTGCCCAACCTGCTGTGTTGTAATGCCCTACTTCTTTTGGATTTGTTGGATCGTTTACGTCTACTATCACCAAGCCAGGATCTACTGTCAAGTAACCAGCTGCCACATATGCGTGATTATCTTTTACAAAAACATCCTCTGCGTTCTCGATTGTGTCGTAATGTCCAACTTCTTTTGGTTTTGTTGGATCACTTACATCTACTATCACCAAGCCATAATCTTCACTTGCCATATATGCGTAATTATCTTTTACAAAAACATCTTCTGCCCAACCTGCTGTGTCGTAATGTCCAACTTCTTTTGGATTTGTTGGATCGCTAACATCTACTACCACTAAACCACTGTCTCCATCTGCCACATATGCGTAATTATCTTTTACATGAACATCCTCTGCAGAAAATCCCCTGTCGTAAAGCCCAACTTCTTTTGGATTTGTTGGATCACTTATGTCTACTACCACTAAGCCATTCTTGTCATCTGTCACATATGCGTAACTGTCTTTAACATAAACACCACATACCCAACCCGCTGTGTCATAATGTCCAGCTTTTTTTGGATTTTTTGGGTCACTTATGTCTACCACTAATAAGCCATTCTCTCCACTTGCCAGGTAAGCATAGCTAGTGTGTATATAAAGATCATTTGCACTCCCTAATGTGACGCGACGATAAACCTCTTTTGGATTTGTTGGATCGTTTACGTCTACTATCACCAAGCCATTATTCCAATCTGCTACATATGCGTATTCTCCTTGTACATAAATATCTACTGCATAATCTGCTGTGTCGTAATGCCCTACTTCTTTTGGATTTGTTGGATCGTTTACGTTTACTATCACCAAGCCGTTATTTTCGTCTGCCAAGTATGCGTATTCTCCTTGTACATAAATATCTACTGCATAATCTGCTGTGTCGTAATGCCCTACTTCTTTTGGATTTGTTGGATCACTTACATCTNNTCTGCCAAGTATGCGTATTCTCCTTGTACATAAATATCTACTGCATAATCTGCTGTGTCGTAATGCCCTACTTCTTTTGGATTTGTTGGATCACTTACATCTACTATCACCAAGCCATTATAACCATCTGCCACATATGCGTACCCTTCTTGTGCATAAACACCTACTGCATTATTTGCTGTGTCGTAATGCCCTACTTCTTTTGGATTTGTTGGATCACTTACATCTACTATCACCAAGCCATTATTCCAATCTGCTACATATGCGTAATTATCTTTTACATAAACAGCACGGGCTTCACCAGCTGTATTGTAAAGCCCAACTTCTTTTGGATTTGTAGGATCGTTTACGTCTACTATAATCAAACTATAACTTCCACTTGCCACATAGGCGTAATTATCTTTTACAAAAACATCCTTTGCCCAACCTGCTATGCTGTAATGCCCTACTTCTTTTGGATTTGTAGGATCGCTAACGTCTACTATAATCAAGCCATTGTCCCTATCTATCACGTAAGCGTAATTATCTTTGACATATACATAAATATCTATCACCCAACCTGCTGGATGGTAATGTCCAACTTCTTTCGGTTTTGTTGGTTCACTTATGTCTACTATAATCATGCCATAATTGTCATTTACCACATATGCGTAATTATCTTTTACATAAACACCTTCTGCAGAAATCACTCTATCGTAATGCCTTGCTTCTTTTGGATTTGTTGGATTGCTTACGTCTACAACCACTAAGCCATAATCATCATTTGTCACATATGCGTACCCTTCTTCTACATAAACTCCTTCTGCCCCCCATATGTTGTAATGCCCTGCTTCCTTTGGAACTGTTGGGTCGCTTACGTCTACTATCAGCAAACCATTCTCCCAATCTGTCACATATGCGTAATCATCTTTTACGTAAACATCCTCTGCCAGCCCTACTATATCGTAATGCCCCACTCCTATTGGATCAGTTGGATCACTTACATCTACTATCACCAAGCCATTTTTGGGATCTGCCATATATGCGTACCTTTCTTGTACATAAACACCGTGTGGATAACCCCCCGTATCGAAATATCCAACTTCTTTTGGATTTGTTGGATTGCTTATGTCTACTATCACCAAACCATTAATCCCGTCTGTTACATAGGCGTAATTATCTTTTACATAAACATCTTGTGCCCAACCTGTATTGTAATGGCCCACTTCCTTTGGTTCTGTTGGATCACTTATATCGAATATGTCCATTCCCTCTAATCCTACAGCAACTATTATGTTTCTTGAATCTTCTTCTGGGGCTGTTGGCATTTGTGCAGTACATAACGAAGATAAAAATAACAATAACCCCGCTACCAATAAAAATATTCTTGCTTTTTTCATTTCTTACAACCCCCTTTTTTGAGTTCATTAATTATTCATTTTTTATATAAAAATTTGACACATTTTATAAAAAATTAGTACCCGCTAATGTCATAAAATGAAAGCCACAACATATCAGCTGCAAGAGTAGGCTTTTCAGGGTCACTTACGTCTACTATCACCAAGCCATTACTATCATCAGCCACATATGCGTAACTGTCTTTTACATAAACGTCTTGTGCCTGTCCTGCCGTGTTGTAATGCCCTACTTCTTTTGGCTCTGTTGGGTTGCTTACATCTACTATCACCAAGCCATTACTATCATCAGCCACATATGCGTAACTGTCTTTTACATAAACGTCTTGTGCCTGTCCTGCCGTGTTGTAGTGCCCTATTTCTTTTGGCTCTGTTGGATTGCTTACGTCTACTATCACCAAGCCATTACTATCATCAGCCACATATGCGTAACTGTCTTTTACATAAACGTCTTGTGCCTGTCCTGCCGTGTTGTAGTGTTTCACACTTTTTGGAAATTTTGGATTACTTACATCTACTATCACCAGGCCATTATAACTATCTGCCACGTATGCGTATTCTTCTTGTATATAAACACTCCATGCATAATCTAATGTGTTGTAATGTCCCACTTCCTTTGGTTTTTTTGAATTGCTTATATCTACTATCACCAGGCCATTTTCCGCATCTGCTACATAGGCGTATTTTTCTTCTACATAAACATTCTCTACAACCCCTATTGTGTCAAAATTTTCCACTGCTTTTGGGTCAGTTGGATCACTTACATCTATTATCACCATGCCATATTCTCCATCTGCTACGAATGCGTATTTTTCTTCTACACAAACATTCTTTACATCCCCTATTATCTCGCAATGTCCAGCTGCTTTTGGTTCAGTAGGGTTACTTACGTCTATTATCACCAACCCATTACTACCATCTGCCAAGTATGCGTATTCTTCTTGCACATAAACACCTTCTGTATTGCCTGCTATGTCGTAATGCCCCACTTCTTTTGGATCTGTCGGATTACTTACGTCTAATATTACCAAACCATCACTTCCATTTGCTACGTAAGCGTAATTATCTTTTATATAATCCACACCTGATATTTCGAAATCCCCTACTTTTTGCGGATTGGTAGGATTACTTACATCTACTATCACTATGTAACCTCCAATTGAAATATATGCGTAATCACCTTTTACATAAAGATCATAGGCTTCGTCGGTTGCTTGGTAATGCCCCACTTCTTCTGGATCTCTAGGATTACTTACATCTACTATCACCAAACCTGAAAAAACATCTAGTACATATGCGTAATTCTCCTTTACATATACGTTATTAGACAACGTTCCTGTAGAGCAACGCCCCACTTCTCTTGGTTTTGTTGGATCGTTTATTTTTACTATCACCAAGCCATTATATAAATCTGCCACATATGCGTAATCACCTTTTACATAAACATCACAGGCTTCGCCGGCTGTATTGTAATGCCCAACTTTTTTTGAATCTGTTGGATTACTTACATCTACTATCACCAAGTTATCCCCATCTGCCACATATGCGTAATTGTCTTTTAGATAAAAATCAGCTATCCCTCCTGCTGTGTCATAATGTTTTATTTTTTTCGGGTCTGTTGGGTTGGTTACATCTACTATTACCAAACCATTTCTCCAATCAGTCACATATGCGTAATTATCTTTTAAATAAACATCCCTTGCTCCATCTTCTAAATTCAGATGCGACAAATGTACAGGATTTGTTAGATTACTAACATCAAATATGTCTAATCCTTCTAATCCTACGGCAACTATTATGTTTTCTGATTGTGCCAAACATAGCGAGGCTAAAAGAACCGATAACCCTAATAATAAAAATATTCTCGCTTTTTTCATTTCTTAAAACCCCTTTTTTGAAATATAATTTTTCCACAATAATGTAATCTTTATTCTCTTTGATTCCCACTTTATCAAATTGGTCACTTAATACATTCCATCATGTGGAATTTAGAAAATATTATCTTCGTTAACTAAGCTGGCTTTGTTATATTACTATCTATTTCGAGAATTTATGTTGTTCTTTTCTTAGCTGGTATCACTTCTTGGATATTTTATGTTCTTCCTCTAAATGATACCAGATTATTTAATCATTTGCTCATATTTCATTTTTTCTACCCACACTTTTTGGAAGAGAACCATGAATTCTTACCATCCGTTTGGGGTCATAATTAATTGTCATCGAGATATTTAATAGGATTTGTATAGTATAATTAGTGAAAGCTTAAAAAACGTCTAATTCTTACGTTTTTGTAACTGTCAAACTCAGGAGCCATTCTTCCTTTTTCTATTTTTGTGAAAAGGAAGAAAGAGAAAAGTTTATTAAAGCTAGTAAAAAATTTTTAATTAAAAAACGTCCATGAAGGGCGCCTTTTCAGAAATTATTTCAATAACTCTTTTAGCTCTTCTATAGTTATTTCTAATAAATTGTCTCCTATGTAATCTATCGTCTTCTCATCTGCTTTTCTTATCTTGTCTTTTATCTCTTCTGTTAATTGGTTACCAAATCTTTTGCTTAATATTCTAATTGCGAACTCTCTTTCACCTTTAAGTTTTCCTTTTTCAATACCTTCTCTTTCACCTTCTAATTTACCTTCGTTTCTTAACTTTTCAGCTATCGTCATAACTATTTCACCCCTTCCACTTTGTTTATATACTCTTTCCTTACATAATTGTCTGAGAGCCATAATAACGATTCTGTTACCGCTTATTTTTTAAAAACCAATCCACAATAAATGGGGAAAAGACAAAAACTTTGGGGGATAGTTTTTTGGTTTATTAATTACTCATTTTATTTTTATAAAAATTTGACACATGTTATAAAAAATCAATTACCACTAATACCATAAAATGTAACCCACAGCATATCAGCCGCAAGAGTAGGATTATCAGGATTATTTACATCCACTATTACTAAACCATTTTCTCCATCTGCTACATACGCGTAATCACCTTTTACATAAACACCATTTGAATAACCTGCTGTGTCAAAAGTCGCCGCTTTTTGCGGATCCGTTGGATCACTTACGTTTACTATTATCAAGCCGTTTGTCCAATTTGTCACGTATGCGTAGTTATCTCTTACATAAACGTCCGATGCAAATTCTAATGTTACGTAATGTCCAACTTCTTTTGGTTTTGTTGGATCACTTACATCTACTATCACCAAGCCATTACTACCATCTGCCACGTAGGCGTATCCTTCTTCTACATATACATCAGACGATTCATTTGTGCAATAATGTCCCATTTCTTTAGGAATTCTTGGGTCACTTACGTCTACTATCAACAAACCATGCCAACTAGTCACATAAGCATAATTATCCTTTACATAAATACCCTGAGTCATACCTGCTGTGTAATAATGCCCCACTTCTTTAGGAATCCTTAAGTCACTTATGTCTATTATCAACAAACCGTAACCATTAGACACATAAGCATAATTATCCTTTACATAAATACCCTGCGTCAAACCTGCTGCGTTGTAATGCCCTACTGGTTTTGGATTCTTTGGAATACTTACGTCTACTATCAACCAACCATCACTCCCACATGCCACATAGGCGTAATTATCTTTTACATAAACATCTTCTGCATCTCCTACTGTGGGGTAATGCCCTACTATTCTTGGATTTCTTGGGTTAGTTACTTCTACTATCACCAAGCCGTTAACTCCGTCTGCCACATATGCATAATTATCTTTTCTATAAATTTTTTTTGCTTCACCTGCTGTATTGTAATACTCTACTACTTTTGAATCACTAGGATTAGTTACGTCTAATATCACAAGACCATTTTTGCTATCTGCGATGAAGGCGTAACTTCCTTTTACGAAAACATCTTGTACATTGCCAGCTATGTAGTAATGCTCCACTATTTTTGGATCTCTAGGGTTACATACGTCCAGTATCACTAAGCCGTTAACTCCGTCTGCCACGTAGGCATAATTATCTTTTACATAAACACCATATGCATAATCTACTGTGTCATAATTCCCCACTTCTTTTGGATCTCTAGGATTGCTTATGTCTACTATCATCAATCCATTAATCCAATCTGCTACGTATGCGTAATTATTGTTTACATAAACATTCACTGCCATACCTGCAGTTGCGAAACACCCCACTTCTTTAGAAATTCTTGGATCACTTACGTCTACTATCAGCAGACCATGACCATTTGCCAAATAAGCATAGTTATCCTTTACATAAACACCTCGTGTGAAAGCTGCTGAGGGGTAATGTCCCAATTCATTTGGTTCTATGGGGTTACTTACGTCTATTATCATCAAGCCATTATATCCATCTGCTACATAGGCGTAATCACCTTTTACATAAACACCACTTGAATAACCCGCTGTGTCGAAAGCCGCTACCTTTTTTGGATTTGTAGGAATACTTATGTCTATTATCACCAAGCCGTTTGTCCAATTTGCCACGTATGCGTAGTTGTCTTTTACATAAACGTCGAATGCAAATCCTAATGTTCCGTAATGTCCAACTTGCTTTGGTTCTGTTGGATCACTAACCTCGAATATGTCTAGCCCTTCTAATCCTACGGCAACTATTATGTTTTCAGATTGTGCAAAACAAAACGATCCTAAAAATAACGATAACCCCAATAATAAAAACATTCTTGATATTTTCATTTCTTAAAACCCCCTTTTTTTGAAAGATAGTTTTTTGATTCTCTCAAGAGAAGAATGTAATCTTTATTCTCTCTTATTTTCACTATATCAAATTGACCACTTGACACATTGAACACCTAGAATTTATAGAATGTTATCTTCGTTATCTAAGCTGGTTTTGTTATATCCACTATCTGTTCAAAGAATTTATGTTGTTCTTTTCTTAGCTAGTATCACTCTTCTAGTATATTTTGAGTTCTTCTAAATGATACCAGATTATTTAGTCTTTTGTTCATATTTTATTTTTTCTGCCCACACTTTTTGGAAGAGAACTGTGAATTCTTACCATCCGTTCGGGGTCATGTTTAATTGTCATCGAAATGTAATTATTTTAATAGGATTTATGTGGTATAATTAACAAAAACTTTGAATTCTTAGATATTCTCAACAAAAGAAATAATAAAAAGATTAAAAGACGGATTTTTAGTACATTTTTTAAGTTTCATATCCATACATATTATACGAGGAGGAAGAAAGATGAAAAAATATTTAGCTTTACTATGCATTTTTATTACTACTTTTTCTGGATTTTCTAACAATATAGAAAATAGTGATTATAATCCAATTATTAATAATGTAGATGATTTTGTCTCTTTTTTAGATGTAGGCCTAAATCAGGAATATATACTTGAAAAAAGAGATGATTCTGTGGTGATTCAATTTTTAAGTGATCCTTATGGTGATGCAATAGAAGTGAGATATTTGGGAGAAGATAATGGGAAAAAGTATTATATAGGAAAAGATGTAACGTATAATTTCTTAAATTATAATAAAATTTTTTCTTTTCAGAATAATTCATTTAAAAATGAGGTAAACATAATGGAGATTTTAGAAAATGAAAATATAGACTATGTGGAATATAGTTTTGTTGAACATATAGCAATAGATGAGTTAAAAAGACCACATACATTAATAATAAGTTTTTCAGGTGCTGGTTCTGGTAACTTACACATGGATTTACTTATTTTTAATTATATTGAAAATGAATTTATTTTAACCAAAAAAATAAGCGGTAATTCAATAAATTCGTCTTTGAATCAAACAGAAGATGAAATAGTGTTGAAGGTGGAAATGTATAAACCACTAAGATATATACATAAAATACTGGGTGATGCTTGTATGGCTGCTCAATACAACATGCTGGGAGAAAACATGAAAATCATATCTTTATACCATTTTGATAATGAGTCTAAAGGATATGTTCTTAAAGAAAGAAAAACAGAAATGAATGAGTATGGTTTGGTAAATCAATATTTATTAGCGTTAGATTATTCTTATGGTGAAAATTTAAGTGATAGTTACTCCTATTATTATAATGAGTATGAATCGCTAAAAATAAAAAATATAGTAAAAGTACGAAAAAATACTGATTTATTAGAATTCATTCTTAATGAAGAATTAGATAAAATAATAAAAGTTAATTATCACAAAAATTATTTTGGGCCAAGTAATGATGAGGGAAAGAAATGGTCTTTTGAGACTGAAGATTATGTTGGATCATCCCCAGCGATAGGAAGTGATGGCACTATTTATGTTGGGTCGGGAGATGGTAAGTTATACGCAATAGAAGGAAATAGTGGTGGATTAGCAGACTCACCTTGGCCAAAATTTGGAAAAAATAATAGAAATACTGGTAATTATAATGATTCTGAATAATATGCTATGGCTAACCGAATTCTGATACTAAAAAAGAATAATAGATTTTCAATGGTTATTTCTAAAGATTTACTCTTTAATTCTTAATAATAATAGAAAACACTTCTATTATTATTAGCTTTAAAGCCAATAAAATAAAAAAAAGGAGACGGAATAGAGAATTTGGGTTCTCCTACTTTTTTTCTGCTGCTTTTTATTCGGAAAAATTGTTATGTATCTCATCAATTGCCTCGGCTGCTCCTTCTAAAGGGAATTGAAAATAAACTTTTCCTTCGCCATACCAATTCAACTCAAGCATCATGGTATCTGAATTAATAATTTTAGAAACATAATCTTTTTCATCTCCTGCGAAAATGAGAGCATATGAACCCCACTCATGAAGTAATGTAACAGGTTCTACTTCATCATCCCATTTAATTCTTGTACGTATAATATCATATCCATCATTAATTAAACTATTTTGAAGATTTGGAATCAGACTAAACCAGATATTAACCAATTCAATTTCACCGTTATAACCTACAATTAGACAAGCTAATACCTCATGTTCCATTTTCTGGGTTGAAGTAACTGTAGGGGAGATTGCATACCAAACCTCTTCTCCTGTCATTTCATCTTTACTGACATAAACCCTCCACTTTGCTTCATCTTTGGGAATCTTCTTATGTATTTCATCAATTGCCTCATCTGCTCCCTCTAAAGGAAATTGAAAATAAACATTTCCCTCACCATACCAATTCAACTCAAGCATCATAGTATCTGAATTAATAATTTTAGAAACAATCTCTTCATCTTCTTTGAAAAGGAAAGCAGGTGAATCCCACTCGTGAAGTAATGTAACAGGTTCTACTTCATCATCCCATTTAATTCTTGTATGTATAATCTCGTCCCATTCATCTCCAATTGAAGTACCTTGAAGAAGTGGAATATCACTAAAGGATATAAAAGCCATTTCAAATTCACCATTATATGCTACTATTAACTTAGCTGATACCTCATTTTCCATTTTCCGGCTTGAAGTAACTGAAGGGGAGATTGCATACCCAACCTCTTTCCCTGTCATTTCATCTTTACTGACAAAAACCTCCCATTTTGTTTCATTTTCTGCCCCATTTACAGTAAGCGCTAAGAAGAACATTACTAAAATTATTAAACCAATTACTTTTTTATTCATAATACTTCACAACTCCTTTTGAGAGTTATTTGATACCTTTAGAAACTCCAAAAAGCCACTTTTTAACCATCTTTTTAATACCATTAATGTTACGAGTGAGTCTGATAATCTACCCATTATTAATTATACCATATTTTTCGACTTTAAACCCGCATTAGATAATATTAGATGTCCGTGAAAAAGAATGGTTAGATCATAATTCGAGTCTTTGAAATGTTATCATATCCTAGATTCTTTTGGGGAAAGGATAAGAAAAAATGGAGGCATTCGATATGGAACTAACCAGAAAAGACCTCTAGGGAGTTCAACAGAGATAAATCAATAGCTTTTATACTGTATTATATGATGTTTCAACTCTGCATCTAAAAGGTATCTTTTATTTTTCCATTTAAGAACGTTTCAATTGCAAGTTTCTTTTTATCTTCCAACTGTGCAAAGACTGGAGAATTGAATATCTCTCTTATTCGTGGTTCTATCTCTTTTAGGTCTACAAAATTCTCAATACTTCCATCAATTCGACAATGGCTTTTTTCCTGAGAATCTGAACTATTGTGAGGAGAGACCCGCGTTAAAAAGCTAGTAATAAAATCAATCAAGCCATCATCGCTCTTTATCATATCGTTCACTAACTTATCTACTTCTACTTCTACTTCTCCTTCTGGCTTCCATTCTTTCAACTCTAAAAGAATATACACCAAATACTTGTGCTTTGCTAATTTGCCATCTTTAGCCCAAATCTGAAGCTTGTTGTAGGCAAGTTTTTTCAATTCTTCAAATTGTTCCAATTTTACAGTTGGTTCATCTGTGGAAACTAAATTTTCTTGGGATCTATATTTTCCAAACGGTTTTTTCTGTAAGCTTATCTCATGAACGATAGTATATAAGCTCTTTGTACTTTTCTCAATTGCTCGTTTGAACATGCTGAATCTCTTATCATAGCTTTCAAAATGATGACTGAGTTTGTCGAATAGCCGGTGGAGTTTCGCATATAGGCCAGATATATTTAAATCGCCTTCGGGTAACGAATCACCTACATCCATCAGAGCAGTAATAATAGGTTCTATATTTTCCTTAGGAATATAGGCATCACTTAGAGCATAATCCTCTAACCGTTCAAGAAACCTTGATACCTTTTCCTCTTCTAGATTTAAAAGTGCTTGGGCAAACGGCTCAGAATTATTTCCTAACGACAAGATTCTCTCAATTTCTCTTTGGGAGAGTTCTCCTTTTGGAAGAGAAAGCCTAAAGAACATGTCGAAAATATCGGGGCTACAAATTCGACAATCTTTTCTCCAATTTCTCAACTCTTCCTGACCAAAGTTATTATTGCCGTAAATAGATTCAAGTTTTGGGAATAGCTTTTTCAACAAATCTTTTAAAACTTCTGGAGGAAGAACTTTCCCTCTACTAATTATCCCATCGCAATGTTTTTTTGCTTTCTTTTTACTTTCATCAGACCTTCCATAATAAGGGTATACCCCCATGAAAAGATCTTTATTGTCTCTTATTTCATAGTAAACTTCAGGAATGAAAACCTGAATGGCTGTAATAGCAAGAAAGTCTACTATATTTACCTCGTTCTTTACCATTCCAAAGCTGAAACGTAGTGTGTTCAAATAACGTGTAACGTCTCTTATGTTTCTAAAGAAATCCTTAAATCCGCTATGGTATATATCCCACCAATATTCTTGATCGTATCTCTCCACTGGTACGTCATTGACTAATTCGTTAATTTCACGCTTCAATAAATCCTCTACTTCGTCTTCCGAAATTAGCGGAACTTCGAAAGGTATTTGAACCACTTTTTCTAAATATTCTGAACCTGAACCCTCTTGAACTTTCTTCAAGGCATTTATAACAACATTCTTATCAAAGGCAAGCAGGTATATCGTATTTTTAAAATCTCCTAAGGATTTGACTAATTGAAACATTTGTCTAATTTCAGTATTATTAAGCCGATCTATATCATCGATGACAACAACAATTTTATGATTCTGTTCACCTAGTAGCTTATTAATATCTGCTTTTATAGTGTTTAAATCATTTGCTTTAAGATCGCTCAGACTTTTTGTAGCACTTCCGATACTTTTAAAAGTTTTAGAAAGTATCCTTGCAATAGGTCCGACAGTTGGTATTACTGTAAATGGTTCAAAAATTTCAGCATATGTTTCTAACCTCTTTCCTACCTTTTTAGCCTCACTTGCGTAATCGGGTCGTCTGAGCACTATTGATAATTGTCTGAAAAACTGAGTAATAAGCTGGTTTTGATCGGAATAATTCCAGGGGTTAAATCTTACAACAATTGGTTTCTCGTCATCACTTTTGTCTTTTGAAATAAGTTCAATATGCTCTAAAGCCATGTTAATTATAGAGGTTTTTCCTGATCCCCACGCACCGAAAAGCCCAATTACGATACTATCTTTTCCTTCATAACTAAGAATAGCATCACCTAGGGCTTGAGCAAATGAAGCTCTGCCTAAAATATCATCTTTAGATGATTCAATTGGTTGATCGGGTTTAAACATTCTCTTCACCTCTTTTTTGCTGCCAGAATTTATATAACTGTTCACTCAAAACCCCAACACTTTCGCTCAATTCTTAAACAAATAGCAATTTTACGATTCTTTTCCTTATATAACCCATTTTATTTTTAATTACATCAGGCTCACTTAATTAATAAATATCAACTTTGTTATATTCAATATCTGTTTCAAGAATTTGGGTATTCTTTCTTATCTGGTATATTTGATGTTCCTCCAAATGATACCAGATTATTTAATTATTTGTTCATATTTTATTTTTCTTATTATCTTTTCCCGCCCACCACCCCTAGAGGATTTCTTTTTTATGATGAGCATCATTCTTAGAGGATTTTTTGTTTTTTTGAAAATTTATTTTTTTTGATTTTTTTTTGCAGATACTACTATTGGGAAGAAAAAATTTTTTGAAATGCAAGTGGATTTTGTGAATGTTTTTAACCAATATTAGATCATAATTAATTGCCATCGAAATAGGGTAATGGCTAGATAGTAATTATTGTCTTGGAACTTGATTTACTTTTTGTTATTTGAATGTTGTATAATTTATCCACAAGAAGATTTATTTCTTTGAATCCTCTTCGGGGTGAAGGCAAATATGAGGAGATGGTAAACAATGAAAAATATTTTATCAGTTGTTCTTACAACTGTTATGTTCATAAGCATGTTGGCGGTGGGCGTCTTTGCTGTCGAGCCGACTTATTCTTCCCAGAAGGCTAAAAACTTAGTATCAGAGATCTCAGGTATCGATGCAGCAAAGTTTAGTGCCGAGCTGAGTTATAGGTACGATGTACCATCTCAGGCTTGGAATATTCGCTATTGGGATGAAAATATCACTGTCAATGCTTTGGTGGATGCCTCCACGGGTGAACTGGTGAGCTATAGGTACTACAAAAACTATTATCCAGGTAGCGAAGACAACAATGTACCAAACTACACGAGGGATGAGCTCAAAGACAAGGCTTTAAACTTCATAAAGAGGTACGCACCCGACAAATATGACCAGATAGACAAAGACCCTGATTTTCAATATGGTTTTTATAATTATAAAGACGGGCAGACAAATTATACCTATCATTTCAAGAGAAACGTTGAACAGCTAAGTGGTATCAACGACGGGATAGATATCAACCAAGGGATAGATATAAGTATTGATGCCACAACCGGAAAGGTATCAAATTATTACATTAACTGGACAGACATATCTAAGGTTGACATCGATGGGTTACTGAGCGAAGATGAAGCTTTAGAGAAAATGGATCAAATAATGGGTACCTTCCTTGTTCAGAAGGATATATGGAGAGAGTACTCCCCTCCCGAAAATAAGCTCTTGTATGCTCCGGCCAAGAGCGCTGGCTTATATCCTTTGCCAATGGGGATTGATGCTAGAACGGGGGAGCCCGTAAACTACACCGGTCAGACTTTTGAGATGGGCGAAAGGGAAGAGTATAAGGTAACCAATGTAAATAAAATGTCTTCCCTGGGGAAGATGGATGAAAAGAAAGCAAAGGATTTTGTGGAGGAATATCTGAAGAGCATGGGTAATGACCCAGAAAAATTCAATCTAAATATCAGTATAAATGAAAACTATAACGATCAAAATATAAACGTATATAATATTTTTGCTAATCATGGGGATAAAGATAGCAACATCACTTTTAACTCAGTAATTGAGATGGAGACAGGGAAGATAATAAGCCTTAATTATGGCAAAGGGTTAAATCAGCCGACTTTCTCGGATGCCGATAATGGTATAGGAATAGAAAAGGCAGTGGAAATTGCAAAGGATTATTTATCCAAGGCAAATCTTCCTTTTGAAAACATGCTGGTGGTGTCTGGCAAAGATTACAACTACACAGTAAACTTCATCATGTATCAGGAGGGAGTCTTATACCCCGTTAATACGGTTAATGTCAATGTTGATAACGAGGGTAAGGTAGTTCGATTTAATATTAATTACAGTGACATCGAGAAGATCGATACTACTGGAATTATTAACATTGAAGAAGCCGAGGTAAAGCTGTCTCAGTATCAAAAACTTCAGCTCTCCTTTGCTTTACCGAGAGATCAGTATACAGGAGATCCTGTGGGGGAACCGATTCCTGTTTATCAACTCTCCGATATCAACGGCTTTGGGATAGACGCCAAGACGGGTGAGTTTGTAGGATATGGTGAATCAACCTTGCCTATGCCAGGAGGAAAGTTCGACCCTTATACTGGAGTAATCGGAGATAAGAATGAGAAGATCTTAAAGATTTTCATTGATACGGGTATTATGCCTCAACCGGTACCAGAGATTAGTGAAAATGTGACGGTAGGCCAGGCTGCATTAATACTTACTAAGGCATTTATTCCAAATTATTATTCAACGCCAGAGCCCAGAACAGAGGAAGGGGCTGTAGAAACCACGCCTGAAGGAATCGCCTTGAAAGCTTTAATGAAACAAGGTGTGATAAAAGAGGATGTAAAACCATCCGATGCCGTTACAAGAGCCCAGATTGCCCTATGGCTTTCGAGAGCTGCGGGTTATGGTAAACTTGTAGACTCGGATATATGCTTTATATTACCGGCAAAAGATATCAATAACCTTGATAAGGAAGTTAAAAACAGCATAGCGATAGTAACTGCGTTAGAGGTAATGGATGTAAAAGATGGAGAATTCAAACCCTATGATTTGCTGACATTCTCTGATTTCTGCGCTATAGTATATAATGCCATGAAAAACATGTAGCTAAAATCGGGAAGGAGGTAGATAAATTAATTAATCTACCTCCTACCCCATTATTTCAACAACTCTTTTAGCTCTTCTATGGTTATTTCTAACAAGTTATCCCCTATGTAGTTTATCGTTTTTTCATCCGCTTTTCTTATCTTGTCTTTTATCTCTTCAGTTAGTTGGTTACCAAATCTTTTGCTTAATATTCTAATTGCGAACTCTCTTTCGCCTTCAAGTTTCCCTTCTCTTTCTCCTTCTAATTTACCTTCGTTTCTCAACTTTTCAGCTATCGTCATAACTATCTCACCCCTTCCAGGCATTATTTCTTTTTGTACTTTTAATATCTCCTCTATCGTTACATCTTCCCTTACGTTTAGTAAGTAGATCATACACTCTTCAAACCATTCATGTACCTCTTCTTCTGGTAGTTGTTTTATGTATTCAAATACCCTTCTTAATCTTTCTTTAAATTCTTCTTTGGTCATTGCCGTTCCTGCTCTCATTGCTTCTATTGCAACTTTCATCGCTGTTAATCCTATTATCCTTTTTTTCCTTTTGATCGAGAAATCACATATTTCATATCGGTATGTAGGTAAGTATGTTTTTAGTTCATTTGGTAAATCTTCTATCCCTTGTACCATATTTAATAAATTCGTTTCTACGTTCCAGATTTCTCTTCCATGGTATATTACCATCGGTATTATTATTGGTACCTTTTTTGTTTTGGGATCGTATTTTTCTTCCCAGATGCTCGTAATATATCTCAACAGTTGAAAGATTACTTTCCCTTCAATGTAGCTTTTGTGTTCCATCAGAATGTATATGTAGCCATACACATTAAGGGGCAAGCCCCTTAAGATCCCCAAAACCTAATTTTGTTTTAAAAGATTTTTTTACATAAACCAGCAAAAGGCAAGCCCCTTAAGATCCACGAAAACAAGTTCAAAGTCAAAATCATCTAAAAAATTAGTTTGCACAAAGCAGCAAACGTAGATAGTTCCATAAGAAATCTCGAGCTATCCTTATGTCACTGAAAATTCGTTTGAAGAATAGATCATGAGGATTGTGCACTAATTCATTCATGTCTGGCCTCTCTTTTTTTAGATTTTGTTTGTCAATTTAATTATACCATATTTTGAAAAATCTATAAAACCTGCATTAGGCCATATTATACGTAAGCGAGAGATTGAAGAAATTCGAATATTCTTAGAGGGATAAAAAATAACGAAAGAGTAAATAAAAATTCACATGAAGTTAATTTTTCTTGCAGATACTATTAGTGGAGATGGGAAAATTAAAGAAATTTGAATTGACTAGAGAACACATAGTCTCTTATCTTGAGTGAGAATTAAAATTCCATCATTGAAAATTGCCAATACTAAATCTTCCCCCAATGTATCGCCTGCGGAAAGCTTTATAAGTTCATCGAAGAAATAAACAAACCCTGTATTTCTTCCTTCTGAATCTATGAAAAAACCTGAGAATTCTACCCCTTCTTTTTGATATTTAGGCAAGTTATCTTTTTGTGACCATAGATCTAATAAGTCAATTTTTAAAGGCTTGAAAATGTTTGAGCTTTTTATGTGTAATTTTTTATTATTAATAACATCCGATGGGCTGTACTCAAAATTAGGGTATGAAAAGGATACTAAGATGTCAAAATTATCCCCAAGTTCAAGAAAAGAATCGTTATTTCTTTTTATAATCATATTTTCCAACAAAAGATCAGAAGATAAAATATTTTCTAACTCTTTTTGTAGAGGCTCTGATGAGAAGTTGCTTTCTACTTCTGATATGGTATAGAGAGAGAATTTTAGGTTCGGTGATTCAATTTCATAATTTTTTATATACACTAAAGTTATAATCAACAAAAGAATAATAAATAGATAGCGTTTCATTGGTTGACTCCTTGTTCTTTAATTTCAAGAACCACGTAATAATTGGATCCCATGTTTATTTTAGAGACTTCTGATATGGAGTACTTGCTCTTTATTTTCTGAGTTGGCTCCATAAAGGTTGCAACTTTTGCTGATAGTCCATCGGTCAAGGAGTAGTTGAATTCTATTAGAAAGAAGTTGTTATCTGTTAGGAAATCAAAAAATTCTTCTACGACCATCCTTTGGTTGGCAACTTTGTAAAGGTAGTTGTTGTAAGTATAATTTAAGTTGTTTTGCATCCTTTTGATATTCAGATATTCTTGATATTTCTCATAACTTTCAACAACTAGAAGAACGAAAAGTATAATTATTATTGTTATTAGTGTGTATTTCAGAAATTTTCTAACGTTAGATTCTAACAGGAACAATTCTTTTATCCTCCAAATATTTTATTGCTAATTCCTTCAATTCTTGATTATTAAAAAAGTATGTTGGTTTTTCGTCAACTATTAATCCTGAAAATGCGAATTCTTTGTTTCTAATAAATTCATAATTGAAAAAATCTGTACCTAAAACGTATCTACCCTCTTTGAATTCTAAGACTTTTCTCAAAAGAATGGATTGAATCGGTAGAATAGTGTCAAAGAATAAAGATCTTTTTGATTTGTTGTAGTCGATAGCATCGACTACTAAAAAATATTCTTTATCAGAAGAATGGATCTTTTTAAAAGCAATTTTTTTATCCGTTATTTCTTGGAAATATATTTTTCTCAGTTGAAATTCATTTTCAAATGGTTTAATAAAACAATCAATATGATTTATACATACTTTTTTCCCTTTGTATTTGAGCTTAATCATAATTTTCCTCCAAAGGCTTGAAGATAGATCATGGATTGGTAAGAGCTCCTGTGACTGGGACGACGTTGAATATGGTTTTTCCTTCGCTGTTTACTATTCTACCTCCCATTCCTGCTATTTTTCCAAAGCTCCATAATAGATCTTGGCTACTTTGATCTTCTATTCTGTATCTTATATCATAAGTCACGATTTTTAATTTTCCCTGTACTATTTGAGAGCGTAGGATTCCGTTTAAGTTGTTATCCTCTCCGTAATGGGTAGAGGCGCTTCGTGTTTTATACACCACCTCTGAAGCTATGAATCTTTCCGTAAGAGATGAAAAGTATTTTTGAAGTGGATATACAGTGAAAAAAACTATAGACGAGAACAAGATTAATTCGATACCCAAAGAAACTAGCACTTCCATAAGTAAAAAGCCTTCCTTATGAGATTTAGAATGTACCCCCCATTTCAAATTTTATCCCCCCTAAGTAGACATTGGAGTAAATTTCAAATGCTAAACTCAAAATTATTACAGATAAAAATATTATAAGTACAGGTTCGATCATTTTCATAATCTTATCTGAAGCGGTTTTAAAAGACGAATAATAATAGTTTTCTAAGAAGTCAAATACCTCTTTATAATTTCCTTTCCTTTTTGAGACGCTCATTGTTAAAGAAAATTCTTTAACGTCTTTTATTTTTGAAAAAACTTCGGTAAGATCTTTCCCTTTTTCTATATCCAAATAGGCTGTTAAGAAAGTAGATGATATATACTGTGAATTCGTGTTAGAAAGGACTATTTCTAAAGCGTTGTATATTGTGAGACCACTTTTTAAAAGTAAGTTAACGTTCCTTGTGAATTCGTGAAGTATGTAATTCTTGTACAAGGACTTTAAAAACGGAATCTTTGTCCAAAAAATATCGTTTCCCTTGCCTATCCAGAAAGTTATCAACCCAAAGAAGAAAAATATCAACATACTTATCAACATGTAAGTTGATAAGTCAAGATTAATATCGTATCCTAAAAGAGTAGAAAACTGTGGAATGACCCAAAAATTTAGAAGAAAAAGCAAAACCAAAATTGATGAAAGAATTAGTAGTGGATAAATTAATGATTTTTCGGCGGTAGACCTGGAAAGTTTGACGTTGTTATAGTAATCTTTTAAATTGGATAAGTTTTCTCTTAAAATTAGCGTTGTCTTTGAGATGTTTATGGTATACCTAAAGTAGTTATCTATTTCAGGAAAGTCAAATGCAGTTTTGTAGTCTAATCCTTTTTTTACTAAGAAGTAACCTTTAAAAACAACACCTCTTATGAACTTATCAACCTGTTCGTTGAAAACTAAAAATTCCATAGCTTCAAAGAGGGTCAGCCCCGAGTTTACAAGGAGGTACAGATTATCAACAAGGCTGATCATTTGATCAATATTGAATTTTTTACTGTTGAAATAAAAGTTATCAACATTGATGTTGATAACTCTGATGTTGAGGTTAGACAGAATATCATAAATTTCTTCTTTATCTTTTACAAGTAATAGACATTCGTATCTTTTATTTGATGATCTTTCCTCAACGTCCACCTGGTAAAGTTTTTTCACCTTTTCCCTTCTTTTATCCTTTGAAATTTACCGTATTTTTTGTTTTGATTTCATTCATGACCAGTTCGTAAAAGTATCTGCTTCTCATAACCTGAATGGATTTGTATAACCTTTGTATGGTTGAAGATTTGTGATAATTATACGGCGATCCATAGATTTCTATTTCTTCACCTTGATACTTTAATAATGAGTAGCAAGGTGTTCTTGAAAATGAAGCGGTATTGCACCATCCTTGAAATGGTGGTCTGATACCAGGTAAGAGGGTAGAATAGAAAAAACTTTCTTGAATGGTGCTGATTTTTTTAGTTGTTATTTCTTCAGTTTTTAAATTCATCAGTTCGATTTCTAAGGGAATGTTTAATTCAGCATCTTCTTTTAATTGATATTCATACTTGCCTAAATTTGAAGAAAGTTTCAGACAATTTTTTATGTTTCCAAAGAAGATGTAATCTTTGTCTATTGTATTCAAGTAGGGTTTTAAGCTTTTTATACTTTGATGAAGAAGCTTTTCTTTCTTGAGTTGGAAACAGGCGATACAAAATCCTGTGATGCCGTTGGTGATGATTTTATCATAACTGGATAGATCCAAATCTTTTAAGTTTTCAGCTGCTTTAATTCCTTGCCATCCAAATCCTCCACTTACTAAAATCATGATATTTTCTCCAAGATTTCTTCCTTTCTTTCTAAAACAGCCCTTCTCCCAGTATCTATTAACGCTTCTGTTTGTGTGAAATCTAAAGTATTGAAATCTTCTGTGGGCAATTCGATAAGTACGTTAGCAAACTTTTCAGTTAAATTATCATATATATTTTCTCTTATTGTATCCATCCTATCAAAAGCTTGGGAGGCATTTTTTATTTCCTCGTATTTTATCTTCTTTGATAAGAGTTTTAGGGCGATAATTTTATCTGCGCCAACTTTTTTAGCCGTTAGGATAGGTAGCTTTTCCAGGGTTCCGCCATCTATGTATTTGCTACCGTTTATTTTAAAGGGCCTGAATGCACCAGGCATCGCCATGCTAGCCTTTAAAGCTGGGAATAAAGGTCCTTCACGAAAAATTACCAAATCTCCACTATCCATTTTTACCGCTGTACAATAGAATTTAATTTTCAAATCTTCAAAGGTGACGTCTTTAAATATCCTTTTTAATATATAAAAATAAAGAAAAGAAGGTAAAGCCGATGGTAGCAAGTTTGCACCTATACACGTCAAAATAGATGGTATTTTACGAGATGAGGGTGCTTTTTTTATAAAAGGAGCTTTTTGTAACCTTAAAGCGTATTCATATAATAAGTTGGAATTACCTAAAATGGCATACCCAGCACCTACGAGTGCGCCAATACTTGTACCAACAACGATATCAAATTTAATTCCCATTTTTTCAAGTTCTAAAAGTGCTCCAACGTGGGCAGCGCCTTTGGCCCCACCTCCGGATAAAGCAACCCCAAGCAATATTAAACCTCCATAAAATCATTTATGTGTTCTATCACTTCTTTCACCTTATTAGCATATTTTCCGCCAGCTTGTGCAAAAGTTGGTCCGCCGCCTCCACCGCCACCTAAATAGGAGGCTATTTTTCTTGCAATGTTTCCGGCGTGGAACTTTTTAGAAGTGTCTTTTGATACCTTTACTATCAAACTTACTTGATCATTGTTACTCTTGTTGAAAAGGATCACAACGCCTCTACCCAACTTTTGAAGTAAAATATCGGCCGTGTTAGCATGAACATCTTTTTCTAAGTTTTCTAACTGAGCTACTACCACCTTTTCGCCTTCTATGATTTGTGGAGTTTCAGCTAATCTTTCTATATTTTCTGTGGCCAACTGAAATTGAAGTTGTTTAATTTCTTTTTCCTGATTTTTTATAGTTTTTAGAATACCTTCGATTTTATCAGGTATCTGGTCCCTTGATGAATCCAACATTTTAGATAAATTAGTCATAATACTTTCCAATTCTGTAGCATAATTAAGACTTTCAAAACCTGTAATAGCTTCTATTCTTCTAACTCCTGATGAAATAGAGGATTCTTCCAAAATTTTGAAGAGACCTATTTCTCCTGTGTTGGAAACATGCGTGCCTCCACAGAGCTCTCTTGAGAAGTCGTCTATTTCCACAATTCTTACCACTTCTCCGTATTTTTCTTCAAATAAGGCTATAACATCCATACTTTTTGCTTCTTCTAAGCTTTTTAGGTATATGTTAACAGGGATAGCTTTTTGTATTTGTTCGTTTATAAGGTATTCGATTTGCTTTATTTGATCTTGGGTCAGAGGTTCATAATGTGTGAAATCAAATCTTAATCTTTCTGGGGCTACATATGAACCAGTCTGCCTTATATGCTCTCCAATTACTTTTCTTAATGCAGAATGCAAAAGATGTGTCGCTGTATGGTTTTTCTCTGTAGCTTTTCGCTTTTTTTCATCAACTTTTAGAAATACTCTTTCTCCGTTTTTTATACTACCTTTTTTTATTTTTACGAGGTGAGATATTATCTCATTTCTTATAGGTTTGACATGTATAACTTCAGCTTCGAATGTTTCATTGTAGATAACACCCTTATCTGAGACTTGTCCTCCTCTTTCGGCATAAAAGGGCGTTTTAGGGAAGAAGAGTTCGATTTCGTCACCTTCTTGAGCTTGTGGGACAATACTATTACCTTTTATTATAAGCTGAACTTCTTCTGTCGAACTTAGTTTATCATAACCAATAAATTCAGTTGGAGTCAAAAATTTATCGATTTCTTTGTAAATTTGTTTTTCTGTATCATATTCTACTTTACCCGAAGCTGATCTTGCCATCTCTCTTTGCTTGTTCATCAGTTCTGTAAATTCTTTTTCATCAACTTCTATCCCTTTTTCGGATAATATCTCTTTTGTGAGGTCCAAAGGAAATCCGTATGTATCGTAAAGTTCGAAGGCTATTTTCCCCGGTAATGTAGTTTCGTTGTTTAAGTTTTGAATTATATTGTTTAACCTTTCCATTCCTTTTTCCATAGTTTCAAAAAACTTTTCTTCTTCCATAAAGGAAATATCTTTGATTAAAGATTCTTTTTCGATGAGTTCAGGATAGATTTTTCCCATTTTTTTAATCACTGTTTCAAGGATACTGCTTAAAAAGGGGCCTTTTGCTTCCAACAAAGCTCCATGTCTTACAGCCCTTCTTATTAATCTCCTTAAAACGTAACCTCTTCCTTCATTTGATGGTATAATCCCTTCAGATATTAGAAAGGCAATCGCCCTTGAATGATCGGCTATTACTTTTATTGATACGTCTTTACGTTTATTTTCTCTGAATTTTACACCAAAGATTCGTTGTATTTCTTCTATTATTTCTTTGAATAGATCGGAGTCAAAATTATCATATTTACCTTGAGCCACTGCGCAGATTCTTTCAAAACCCGCACCGGTATCAATGTTTTTTCTTGGTAAAGGGGATAGGTTTCCGTTTTCGTCGGAATAATATTCAGTGAAAACTATGTTCCAAATCTCGACAAAACGACCACAATCGCAGGCGGGGGTGCAATTTTCTTGGTCTGGACAGTTTTCGGTGTACCCTGTATCAAAGTATATTTCTGAGCATGGGCCACATGGACCGGTTGGACCTGCAGGTCCCCACCAGTTTTCTTCTTTACCAAATCTTAGTATTTTATTTTCAGGTATTTTGATATCGTCTTTCCAGATATTAAAAGCCTCGTCATCAGTTTCATACACAGAAGCCCATAATTTTTCTGCTGGAAGTCCTAATTCTTCTGTTAAAAATTCCCAAGCCCATTTTATAGCCTCTTTTTTGAAATAATCCCCAAAAGAAAAATTCCCCAACATCTCAAAAAAAGTATGATGCCTGGGGGTCCTTCCAACATTTTCTATATCGTTCGTTCTTAAACATTTTTGACATGTAGTGATTCTCGTATAAGTGGGTTCAACTTTTCCCCAAAATATTGGTTTAAAAGGGACCATTCCAGCCACCGTAAACAACAATTGAGGATCGTTGGGAATTAATGAGGAACTAGGTAACTTTTTATGCCCTTTTTTCTCGAAAAAATACAAAAAATTTTCTCTGATTTCTTCAGAGGTAAAATATTTCATATAGAAATCCTCCTAATTTTTTTCAAATTATTCTTTCTTTGAAAACTCTAAAACTTCTGTCAGTAACCCTTTGCCCTGTTTCCCACCCTCACTAAAGTGTCTGCTTTCTATTCTTTTAATATTTAACTACTAAATAGGCAGTATCATTATCGATAAGTATGTTGTTGTTAATCTTTTTTAGCTCTGTTGCGGTAGGTGAGTCACCGTCATATACGATTCTGATTTCTAATGGGGTAGATGAATCTTTTACTATTTCTATATTTTCTGGTTGAGAAGTTAAATAGCCGTCTGACAAGAGAGCAGCAAACGTCACCCCACTTAAGGTTGAATTATAAATACCATAGTTCATTACAGCGACTTGAACATTTTGCATTTCAGTTACTATTTTAGTTGCTTTAGCTTGATTGATAAGTCTCGTAACCGATGGGATAGCGATACTTGCGAGGATTGAAATGATCCCCAATACTATTAGAACCTCAACCACTGTGAAACCTTCGTTAAATTTTGTCTTTTTCATTTTCGCCCCCTATATCCACAGTATTCTCAACAAAAAATACCACATTGGGGTTACGATCAACAAACCATCAATTCTGTCGAGCATTCCCCCATGACCTGGTAAAATTTCTCCAGAATCTTTTACATTATAATATCTTTTAATAATTGATTCTGTTAAATCTCCAATGGTATCAAAAAAGCCCACCATCAATGCAAAGATAAGGGTTTGCAAGAGAGTTATTTTTTGAATGCTTCCAAAAAAAACCCCAATGGAATCAAATATAAATATATAAGCAAAAGTGAAAAAGATGCCACCTAATAATCCCTCCCAACTTTTTTTTGGTGAAAAATGTGGAGAAAGTTTATGTTTACCGAAACTCAATCCAAAAAAATATGCACCGGCGTCATAAGCCCATACTGCAGTTAATGCTAAAATCGCCATCCCTGGTCCATAGTTCAAATGAATCAAATAAAAGTTTGAAAGGAAAAAAGATACGTAGATAATACTTAATGCAGAAGATTCTATGAACCTTTTTGTGTGCGTTATTTCTTTAACTAAGAGCATGATCGAAAATACAGACGCTACGAAAGCTAAGAAAAATATTCCTTCACTTTCAAAAGGTAAAATTCCTCTATATTCAGCCTCCAAGGAGAATCCATATATAAGACTGGATGTTCCTACAATAAAAGTAAGCAAAAGCTTGATGAAACTATTTTTGACATCACTTGTAAATAGTTCAATCAATTCAAAGGAAGCTAACATCACTATAGTTGTAACCAATCCTAAAAGAGTGGGATACGTTAAATAAGAAAAAACAACTATAGGTCCAATAATTACCCCTGATATTACTCTTGTCCAGAGTTCTTTTTTATTCAAAGGTTTTCCTCCATATCTTTAGACTTACTGCTTATACCCCCGAATCGTCTCTCTCTTTTAGAATAATCTAAAAGGGCGTTGAAGTAATCATCATAGGAAAAATCAGGCCATAGAGTTTCTGTAAAATACAGTTCAGAATAAGCAGATTGCCAAAGTAAGAAGTTACTTAGTCTTTCTTCACCTGCTGTTCTTATTATTAAATCAGGATAAGGAACATCTGGTAAATAAAGGTTGCTGTCAATATCTTCTTTTGTTATTGTTGTCTTCTGTTCTTTCAAGATTTTATTTACTGCATCTACAATCTCTTGTCTTCCACTGTAATTCAAGGCGAAGATCAAATTGAAATCTTTGTTATTTTTACTTATGTCCTCGATTTCTTTACAAGTCTTTATGAGACTTTCTGGCAGTTTATTGATTCTTCCTAAAAATCTAACATTTACCCCATTTTCTATGATACGTTTAAGGTTATCTTCAAAGTATCTTATGAGTAAATCAAATAAAAATTCTATTTCATTTTGTGGTCTCTTCCAATTTTCTTCTGAAAAGGTGTATAAGGTAAGATAATTAATTCCAACTTCTTTAGACCACTCAATAACTTTGAGGGCAGTTTCAGCACCCCTTTGATGTCCATAGTTTCTGTCATAGCCACTTTTAGTTGCCCATCTTCCGTTTCCATCCATAATTATACCAACATGGGCAGGTACTTTTGAAAGTTTCATACTTATATTTTCCACATTTATGACTCCATGATCTCTTTTTCTTTTCTTTGGAATATTTTTTCTGCCTCATCTTCATTTTCTTTTAAAATCTCTTGGATTTCTTCTTCGAATTTTTTTGCCTCGTCTTCACTTATTGAACCCTCGTTCTTTATTTCTTTAACCTTTTTTATATCATCTCTTCTAATATTTCTTAAAGCCACTTTTGTTTCTTCTAGCATCTCTTTTATAGCTTTTACCAGTTTTCTTCTTTCTTCAATAGTGGGATTTGGGAAAGATACCCTAACTACGTTACCATCGTTTATCGCGTGAAAGCCAAAATTAGAAGCATTTATAGCTTTTTCTATCGGTTCCAGCATCTTTTTATCCCATGGGGTTATGACAACTGTTCTTTCTTCTCCAACACTTAAGGTTGCAACCTGATTAATGGGAGTAGGCATACCATAATAATCGACTTTTATATCCTCAAAAATAGCGGTAGTAGGTCGTCCGGTTCTTACTTTTTTTAATTCGTCCTCGAAATGTTCAAGAGTTTTTTTCATTTTTTCTTCTGCTTCTTTCGCATAAGAACTTCTCTTTGCCATGACTTCACCTCCGCATAAAATTTAATTCAGCAAATATTATACCACACCAAAGGGTTTTTCTTATATGATATAATATTGAAAGAGCGAAAAAACACGAAAAGGGGGCATTAATGTGAAAAAGTATCTTATCGTAACATTTTTTGCTATTTTGTCTGTACTCTTTTTTTCAGCAGATCTAATTTCATCTTATCAGGATAATTATATATTATCCAACAACTATTTGACAATAGGAATTTCTAAAGAAAATGGATATATAACCCTTTTTAAAAGTAATGAAGTTAATAAAAGTCTTTTCACAAATCATAAAATTCTAATTTCAGGTGTAGAGCTCCAAAACAGCATTGTAGAAACTTCGGAAGATTCGATTTCTTTCATTTATGATGAAAACGACTTCAAAGTGTTGAATACTTACACCCTACAAGAACAAAACCTCTTATTGAGTACTATGATAACTAACAAAACGGAAACAAAAAAACGAGTCCAAATGAATGAAATAATAGATTACTCCGACACATTTCCTTTTTTTATAAAGTCAAAGATCTTAAATAACTATGTATTAGTTCTTCAGCAAGATTTTGGAAGCTTTGGCTATTTCCCGGTTGATGATCAAACATTTCAGAGGGTTATAGCAAACGACGAGATGACCACAAGTATCTCATTTTTTACCCTTGAACCTGAGGATGTTCTTGAATTTACGAGAGTTATAACCGTTGGTGAGAGCGTTAGCGAAATAGAAAAAAGATATTATGATAAATTCGGTATAGGTTATACAACTATCGAAAAAAATATAATATTGAACAATGAAAAGTCTGCTAAGGGCATGAGAGTTGTTGTAGAAGATGAATTGGGAACCATTCAAGATGTTCAACTAGTTGATGAAAAAGGAAAAGCAGAATTTTATCTTCCCAATGATGAAGATTATGGGAATTTCCAAGTTAAAGTAGATTTTGGAAATTTGAAGAGTGAATCTGTCTCTATTGTAGAGTCTGAAGACCTTTTTGTTGAAGTTGGAGAAAATTACTTTTTTTACCAACCTTTCCTCACTAACAAAGAGGAAGATGGTGTGACTATCAATTTCAGGATGGCTGTCCCTGCCAGGTCAACTGTAGAAGTTTATGATTCAAGTAGCGAAGCTAAGGTGTTAGAAATACAAAACGAGTTTCCTTTGGAATATCACTATATAGAACTTTCTGGCTTGCAACCTGATTCTTCCTATGAATACGTGATAAATGTTGAAGATACTTATACTCTGAATGATGTTAAGACAGAAAAAAAGGCTTTTAAAACCAAGCCTTTAGATGAAAATGTTGATTCTTTTCGATTTATAGTTTATGGAGATACTCAAATCTATGACGAAAGACACGCTTACGTTGTTAATAGAATTGTAGGAGATTCGGATCTAAATACAGCATTCATTCTAAAGCCTGGAGATCACACGGAAGAAGGCACATCAGAGAAGAGCTGGAGTAAATTTTTTGAGTCTGCAAACCCTTTAAGTTCTCAAATCCCCTATTACATGGCTTTAGGTAATCACGAAAGAAACAGTTTACTTTATTATAGGGCATTCGAGCTTCCAAGTGGTGGTGGAGATTATTCCAAGAGATGGTACTCTTTTGATTATGGAAACTCTCATTTTGTTATCTTAGATTCTAATATTTTGGAATCTACGGATCTTTATGAAAAACAAATGAAGTGGCTGGAAGAAGATCTTAAAAACAATAATGATAAAAAATTTATCTTCGTGGCTTTCCATCATCCTTTTTGGACGACAGCCACGGAGTATGGTAATATGGAAGAAAATCTTCCCGAAGGTCATTTCAACACAAAGAATTGGTTGCCCATTTTCGAAAAGTACGGTGTTGATGTTGTGATAAACGGACATATACACGCTTACGAAAGGTATTTTAAGGATGGAATCATGTTTATAACCAGTGGTGGAGGGGGTGCTAAGCTAAATACAAATCATGGAGCGGATCCACTGCCTTGGCATGTAAAGCACGTTCTCGGAAAGCTCCATTACATTATTTTTGATGTTTACGAAGATTCGATCAAAGTTACTGTAAAAGCAGTGGCGAGGGTTGATAATCCTCTTTTCCCAAATCAATATACTCCAATTGACGAAATAATTGATGAATTCTACATATACAAAAAGTGAAAGGGAGATTATTCTCCCTTTTCATAATTTCACCAAACCTGAAAACCCCATAAAAGCCATTGAAAGAAGTCCAGCCGTTATTAGCGCTAAAGCGGTACCTTGGAAGGGTTTTGGGACATTGTTTAGTTGCATTTTTTCTCTTATTGAAGAAAATATTATTAATGCCAGCGAAAATCCCAATCCAGAAGCAAAAGAGTTTACCAAACTTTCGATAAAGGTGTAATTAGTTTGTATGTTTAACAATGCGATCCCCAATATTGCACAATTGGTTGTTATGAGTGGTAAGTATATCCCCAAGGCTTCGTAAAGGGCTGGACTTGATTTCTTAATAAAGAACTCAACAAATTGAACAAGTACAGCAATTACCAAAATAAACACGATCGTTCTTAAAAATTCTACTCCAAGCATTATTAGTATCTGATTTAAGAGCCAAGTTATTACTCCTGCTATCGTCATGACAAAAATTACTGCGATAGACATTCCAACAGCGGAACTTTTGCTTCTAGAAACTCCTAAAAAAGGGCAAATACCTAAAAATCTAGTTAAAATAATATTGTTTACCAAAGCGGCTGAAATAAAGAGAAGGATAAGATTCATTTTTTAGCACCTGCCTTCTTCTTTTTGTTTTCTCTACTTATACCTATCGAATTGAACATTCCAAGTAAAAGTCCTAAAGTAATGAATGCGCCAGGTGGTAGTATGAAAAGGTATAAGTTGAGGGCGTCTCCCCACACCGTAAAACCAAAGATCGTTCCGTTACCCAATAATTCTCTTACTGATCCCAATAATACGAGTGCTCCTGTAAAACCTAAACCGATTCCCAAGGCATCAAATATTGAATCTAATACCCCGTTTTTTGATGCGAAAGATTCTGCCCTTCCCATTATGATACAGTTCACAACTATCAAAGGTATAAATATTCCCAAAGTCTGCCATAATTCGTATGTTAGTCCGTGCATTATGAGATCTATCATTGTTACAAAAGAAGCTATAATAACAATATAAATGGGTATTCTTATCTTTTTAGGAACTATTTTCCTGATCAAAGAGATTACAATGTTTGACATTGTTAAAACAGCTAGAGTAGCTATTCCCATACCCAAACCATTTTCTGCGCTTGTAGTTGTAGCTAAAGTAGGGCACATTCCTAACACTTGAACAAAAGTTGGGTTGTTTTTTATCAAACCGTTGGTAAAGTTTTTCAGATCCGCCATCTTTTCACATCACCCCTTCCTCTTTTAAAAATTCTACAGCTGCATTAATAGAATCAGCAACGGCTCTTGGAGTTATTGTTGCTCCTGTCATTACATCGCTAGTTTTCACTACACCTTGTTCTTTGTAACTATTTATTGAATTAGTTGGGACAGTTACGCCGGCGTCTTTATCGACTTTAACACCTACATTTAAACCTGATTCTGGGATCAAACTAAATCTTTTTTTCACGGGTTCTTCAGAGATTTTGGCCCCAAGCCCTGGAGTTTCTTGTGAATAATTTATTACTTCTATTTTATTCAAAGTAATTTGGACATCATCTTTTTTGATGAATGAAATAACGCTAACCACATCTCCTCCGTAACCTACTCCTGAAACTGTCATGACATAAATTTCGGTGTTGTTTTCCGTGAACTTATAAACCGGGGAAAAAACTTTTGCGTTTTTTGGACTTACGTATAAAACACCATCTTGATCTTCTTTCCATATATTTTTTTCTAACTGTTCTTCATTGGTAGGAATATTAGAAACTAAATATTCACCAGTATTTGCATCTTTTAATACCTCTTCTATAGCTGACAATGTATTATTGAATTCTGATTGTACTATCATTGGATTGACAAAATTATACACAATAGATACTAAAAGACCGGCAGCAACCATAAAAGCGGTTAAGATTAAACCTGTTTTTATATATTCACGCATGTTTTATCTCCCCTTTGGTTGTTCCATAAATTTTTGGTTTTAGCCAATCATCTATCAAAGGGACAAAAGCGTTCATGATAAGAATTGAAAAGGAAACACCTTCGGGGTAGCTACCAAAAAATCTTATGATCATCGTCAAAATACCAGCTCCCACACCAAAAACGAGCTGGCCCATTTTGGTCATTGGAGAAGTAACCATATCCGTTGCCATGAACAAAGCACCTAATATTAAGCCACCTGCTAAAAGATGGAACAAGGGAGTTCCAAATTTGGTAGGATCAACCATGTAAAAAACAGAGCTAAAAATTAAAACCGTTCCTATATAGGATACAGGGATCATCAATTTTATTCTACCTTTAATGACTAAGTATATGAAACCAATAATTAAAGCTAAAGCGCTAACTTCTCCGATAGAACCGGGAATTGTTCCGATGAACATATCCCAGTAAGTATAATTTTGGAGTACTGTGCTCATTCCTTCTTCAGAAATTATTCCCAGTACGGAGGCAGAAGTAACAATATCAGGATTCTGGTAATAAAAAGGTACATACCAGGTGGTCATAGCTGTAGGGAAAGATATCAACATAAAAGCCCTTCCAACTAAAGCAGGGTTAAAAAAGTTTTGACCTAACCCCCCAAATACTTGTTTCGCTAAAATTATCGCAATGACCACTCCTAACATAATTTGCCACCAGTTAACAGCTAAAGAAAGGTTCATACCTAAGAGTAACCCTGTAACAGAAGCGGAAAAATCAGGGATATGATCTTTTTGTTTTCTTACAAAACGAACAATCGAAAAATCCAGCATTTCTGCAAAAACCATAGAAAATAACATAATAAAAAGTGCTCGAAAACCAAAGATCCATGTTGAAGCAATAACCGCGGGTATCAATGATATCAAAACATCGATCATAATTTTACGAGTGGTATTGTTAGTTCTAAAATGGGGTGCAGCTTCAGTGCTAAGATTCACCTCAAACCCTCCTTTTTTGAATGGCTTTTATAACCTTTTTTGTTGTCTTGAATGTTTTAACTAGATCTATATTTGATGGACAAATGTAAGAACAAGCACCACATTCTATACAATCCATAATTCCATTTTCTTGTGCGATGTCGTTTTTCCTAGCATCAGCAAGTTTTTTTAGGTAGTAAGGTTGAAGTCCCATGGGGCATGCTCTAACACAAGAAGCACATCTAATACATGGATATTCATGCTTTTGTGGTATGTCTTCTTTTGTTAAGACGGTGATAGCATTGTTCCCCTTGAAAGTCGGTAAATCAATATTTGGTAAAGGTAATCCAGTCATTGGTCCGCCATAGATGATTCTGTCGATCTTTTCCTCTTCGACGAGCTCCACTTGATTTAAAAGGTCCGAAACCTTAGTGCCAATACGGAACCAATAATTACCAGGTTTTTTTACACCCCCACTCAATGTGATACCACGTTCAACTAATGGTTTCCCGTTGATTACCGCGTCATAAATTGCATAGGTAGTGGAAATGTTAAAAACTAAAGCCCCTGCGTCAATAGGCAAACCTCCTGAAGGGACTTCCCTTTTTGTGATAGATTTTATTAATTGTTTTTCTGCACCTTGAGGATATTTTGTTTTTAGAATTGCAACTTCGATATTTTCATTTTTTAATGCGTTTTTCATGGCTTTTATTGCTTCGGGTTTGTTTTCTTCGATGCCCACATAAATTTTTCCTGGATTAACTATATATTCTATTATTTTTATTCCTTTAATTATTTCTTCTGTGTATGTTCTCATCATCATATCATCAACAGTTATGTATGGTTCACATTCTGCTCCATTGATTATTAAGTAATCGACTTTTTTGCCTTCGGGTATACTTAATTTCACATGAGATGGGAACATAGCACCACCTAATCCCACTATACCTGCTTTTTTAACAATGTTTATTAATTCTTCCTTTGAAAACTTCTTAAAGTTTTCATCGTGTTCAATATATTCCCAGATATCTTCGGAAGTTCTTTTTATTACGATTGCGTTATCCTTTCTTCCTGTGGAGGTATTTATAAATGATTCTATTCCAAGAACTTCCCCTGTAACAGAAGCATGTATGTTTGCTGAAATATTGCCTGTAGCCTCTGCTATTAATTGGCCTGTTTTTACCTGATCACCCTCTTTTACGATTGGCTTTGCAGGGGCTCCAATATGGTTAGTTGTGAATAGGTACACAAAGTCTGGCAAAGGCAACTTTTCAAAAGGTTTGTCCTTTGTAAAATGCTTCTTCTGAGGCGGATGTACACCACCTTTAAAAGTTAATGTTGGCACAAAGAAACCTCCTTTTTGTTTTTTAAGGAACAAAGAATTGAAAGTATATATAAATTTTAAATAAAGTTCTATAGTTCTTTTTTAGGGTTCAAAAGCGTTACGACAATTATTATAGCACGAAAGAATGTTCTAATTTCAACGGCTTCTAAAGTTTTTAAAAAAAATTATTACATTTATGTATATTAATTGTTTTTTCATATTTATTTAATATTGTCTCGCTATAATATTTAACAGAGATATAACTGTTTGTTTTAAATTAGTCTACTTTTTTTAAAAGCTTCTCTACGATTTTATCATATAATTTCTTCTTTTTTTATTCTAATTTTTTAATAGAAGGTGAGTTTTCATGATAGAAAAAGACAAAAATTTGGACTTCGAATCGAAGAGCACAGATTGCACTCAAGCTGATAAAAGCTCAAAAGTCAAAAAATATTCCTTGTCTTTAACTATTAAAAATAGTCCTAATGCAATCACCGATGAAATATTAAGAAAAATCAAAAAAAAGCTATCGAAGGATCAGAAAACAGTAACTTTTGAAGAAATTGACGAATCTATACCTAGCCAAATGCGAGAGGATTTTACATTAGAATTTTTAATAAATTTTTACAATGAATTAAAAAAATCTAATATTTCTGTAGTGGATAGCACAATACATAACTTTTATGAAGAAGAAGAGGAAGAAGAAAAGAATTTAGAGACCAACGAAGTGTTTAAAGATCCTGAAGAATACGATGAGATTTTCGAAGATTTTGCTGATGTTGAAGTTGAGATGTGTGATAATATTTCGTTGCAAGATCCGATTAAAATATATCTTAAAGAGATTAGTAAGAGCAAATTATTAACCCCTTCAAGAGAAAGAAAGCTAGCAAGAAGGGCGCAAATGGGAGATAAAAGAGCCAGAGAGGAACTTATAAAAGCTAATCTTCGATTAGTTATTAGCATCGCAAAAAGGTATGTTGGTCATGGGTTAGGTTTTTTGGATCTCATACAAGAAGGAAATATTGGTTTAATGAAAGCCGTAGCTAAATTTGATTGGAAAAAAGGCTATAAATTCTCTACTTATTCTTATTGGTGGATACGCCAAGCTATAACAAGGGCGATTGCTGATCAAGGAAGGACTGTAAGAATTCCGGTACATTTGGTAGAAACGATTAATAGAATGAATAGGGTTGTAAATAAGTATATTCAAGAAAATGGAGAAGTGCCTGATTTAGAAGAACTCTCTGTTTTGATGGACAAGCCGGTAGATAAGATGAAAGAGGTATTAATTAGTGCCAAAAATATATTCTCCTTAAATGCCCCGATTTCTAACGATGTAGATGCCGAAGGAGAAAGTGAGGTACTAGATTTTGTCGATTCTGATTCACCTACCCCTGATGAAGAGGGAAGGAAGATGATTATTCGTCAAAAAATGGAAATGATTATTGATACGCTCTCACCTAAGGAAGCTATGATACTAAAAATGAGATACGGTTTCGTAGATGGGAAACAAAAAACTCTCGAAGAGGTCGGAGAATTTTTTAATGTAACAAGAGAAAGAATCAGGCAGATAGAGTCCAAATCTATCAGGAAGTTAAAACATCCGGCTAGAAAAAAGATGATAGAAAATATTATGCAGGAATATTAAAGGGAAAGTTTTCAATTCTCAAACCTATTGACAAAGTAATTTATGGTTGATATAATAACTAAGGATTGGAAATGAAACTATACAAAATGGCCCCATAGGATAACGGTTAGTCCATTGGATTCTCAGTCCAAGAGTCAGGGTTCGATTCCCTGTGGGGCTGCCAGAATTAATAATCGGGTAAAAGATAGATAAAAGTTATCATCCATCTTCTACCCGATAAATTTTTATTGTTTTTTAAAGGAAAGCTAGTTTGATTTATCGAAAAATTTAGTCACAATTTTTCAGTGGGAATTGTTCCACATTCAAACACGTGGTTGAAAAGATTAAAAGAACTATCAAAAGCTGATTTCAACGTGTAACCTTTTATGATACTATTGATAAAATTAGCTTCGAAAGCAGATACCGCCTCTTCGAAATACTTTTTTTCTTTAACTTTTACTTCATATATTTTTTTATCAAAAGAGATTGCATCTTTAGATATAATTATCTTATTATCAACTTTTAAATTACTGCTTTTTTCTGCTAATTCTCTATATGTCGTTTTAGAAATTAAAAAAAGATAATCACATGTAAATTTATCAACTTCATCTATATGGGACTCCCGTAGATCTACAAATAGTCTTCTTTTTACCTTAGTTAGGTCAATTATCTTTTTGTTCCAGGAGTTGTACACTATAAAAAGATTTTTTATATTGTACAGATATTCGGTAATAAATTCTGGTTCTACTTTTAAGTTTGTATCACGATAATCAACGTATTCAGTATTTTCTTCTATATTTCTAACTTTCCTCGTATTTCCTCCAGGTTTTTCAATCCATATAATAGGAATTTCTTTTGTTTGAAAAGTTTTAAGTAAGAATTCAATATACTCATCGGGACTTAAAAAATCAAATATCGATGGTTTGAGATGAAAATAATCGTTCAAATAAATAACAACTCTTCCTCCAGCTCCCGCTACCTCAGTTGTTATTTTGATATTATCTTTTATTTTTTTTATAATATGTTCGATTTCTATGCCACCCAAAACACCAATATCAGGAAGATTTTCTCTACTAATTATGGAAAGAACTTGCTCTTGATATTGGTAAACAGTTTTCAATTATGTTTCCCCCCACGATGTTTTGAATACAGTGTTTAGTGCTAAGGTAAGTTTTAAATTAATTCTGACCATTTTTTGAGGGATAAATCACAACTTTTCTATAAGGTTCTAATCCCATGGAAACGGTGTGTAATTTGGGATAATTATAATTTATATACTTGTGAATTATTTTTCTTTCAAAGGAAAACATTGGGGCTAATTCAACCTTTTCATTAGTCGTTATTGCCTTCTTAGCAGCATTTTCAGCAATTAGTTCTAGGTTTTTTTTTCTATTCCTTCTGTAATCCCCAACATCCAATTTAACATCACATTTAGTATCCGTCATTCTATTGACATAAATCATGGTTAAATGCTGTAGTGCTCCAAGGTTCCGCCCTTGTTTGCCAATTACTTTACCTAAGTTCTCTCCTTCTAAAAAAACTTTTAAGGTCTTATTGTAATAGTTAATATTGATATCAACATCTTCCTCAAAATAAGAAAGAATATTTTTCAAGAACTTTTTTACCTTATTGATAAGATATTTCTCGTTGGGATAAGCTTCTATTATGAGGGGCTTTTTACCTATTCCAAAAAGGAATCCCTTAGAAGGCTCTTGAATAATCTTATAAGAAATCTCATCGATACATGATGCGTTAAAATTTGATTTTGCTTTTTCTAAAACCGATTCCAAATCAGTTCCTTCAAATTTTGTCTCACCTTGTAATTTAAACACTTATCATTTCACCTCCTGACAGGCTTTGGACCCAAACCAACGAGTTGTCTAAACGTAATACCTTTGACATTGTAAATCCTGTTGTACACAAATGTCAACAAGGTTTGTATTACAGTGTTCAGTGAATAATAAATGAATACTCCGACGGGTAATCCAATCAAAATGAAAGGAAACACCACAGACATAATTACCGACGTCCATGCGCTCCTGGCATCTTGCGACATTAAAAGGGCATTGATTAAAGAAGCAATTATGGCTAGTAATAGTAGGAAAAAATTGGCTTGGAAACCGCCTAGAGAAAGATCTGTCCATAAAAGGAATCTGGGATTGTATGCATAACTACCTTCAAAATAGTAGATTACTTGCCACAGTATGATCATAATGGGGAGAGGAATCAAAGAAGTCAAACATCCTCCGGCAGGGTTCACTCCTTTTTCCTTGTACAATTTCAGAGTTTCTTCTTGCTGTTTTTGAGGGTTTTTATATTTTTTTCTTATTTTCTCAAGTTCTGGTTGTAACTGTTTCATTTCGATCATGGATTTCTTTTGCCTGCCATATACGGGGAATAATATTGCATTTACAATGAGGGTAAAGAGTATTATAGCCCAACCAAAATTCCCTGTTACTTTAAATAGCCACCAGAAAAAGTTAACGAACCAATAAAAAATATTATTGAAAGGTCCAAACTTTCCTAAATCCTGCATTAAATCGATTACTGTAGAGTAAACGATCCCTTCTTCTATACCATCAAACGTTTCTTTTATAAAAATTTTTTTGGTTGGACCTAAATAAGAAATTATTTTTTGATCCGAATAATTTAATGGGAATAAGTATTGGTTTTGAGAGAATTCTATCTCTTCAGGCGTATAGATGGCTAGTGTAGAATCTAAAGCTTCTCCTGTTGAAACGGATTTATCAATGTATGAAACAAAAACATTACCACTGTATCTTATTCCCGAAGAAAATGATATACTAGGTAAAACAACGTATCCATATAAATTTTTAAATTGAACATCAAAATGATAGTTTGGATCGTTGTAAAACTTATAAATCTTTTGCCCTCCGTTGGGGAAAAAGTAATTTACTTCAATATAACTTTGATCTTCCGCCAATCTGATATTATAGTTGCTTGGTAATATTTCTGTCATGTTTTGAGTATCTAAAATGTCGTAACTATCACCTGTATATTCATAGACTAAGTTGTATTTTTTCGTTCTGCTATCGTAGAGTTCGAAATTTAAAATGTGCCCATTTTGGTCTAACTTCAATCTATACAATTTCATTTCAATGGTAATTTCTTGATTCAATGAACTCTCTGATACTGTTATCTCAGGAATTGCAAAGGCGATAACATTTAAAAACATTAGTAACGTCAAAAAAAACAATCCTTTTTTCAAGTCATACACTCCTTCTGTGTTGTTTATTTTTTCCTTGCTTATGAACAAAAAAAGAAAACTTTTCAGGGACAGGATCGTAGCCCCCTTTGTGTAGTGGATTGCATCTGATAAAACGTCTAAATCCCAAATACAAACCTTTAAATACCCCGAACTTTTCCACCGCTTCATAGGTGTAAGATGAGCAGGTCGGTAGGTAGATACATTTGGGAGGAGTTGCAGGCGATATATGTTTTCTATAAAAATCAATAGACTTGAGAACAAGCTTTTTCATGCTTCTAACTTCCTCACCAATTTTAAAATTTGGTTTTTAATTTGAGAATAATCTATTCCTTTGAAATTTTTCGATAACTCTTTTCTTGGAATGAATACGAAATCGTATCCTAGTGGGAAAAAAGGTTTGTTAGTTCTATATATCTCTCTGATGTATCTTTTGATTAAATTTCTAATAACTGCGTTGCCAAATTTTTTGTTCACAATTATAGCGATTCTGTTATAATCCTTAGTATTTCGAAAATATATTATAACAAAATTATTGTCGATTAAGCGCCCGCCCTTTTCAAAAACATTTTTGAAATTCCTTTTTAATCGTAAGCGTTCTTTTTTCTTGAAAGTTTGCCCTTCCATTATACTGTTAAACGTTCTCTGCCTTTTGCTCTTCTTCTTCTCAAAACATTTCTTCCAGTTGATGTTCTTTTTCTAGCTAAAAAGCCATGAGTTCTTTTTCTCTTTATCCTAGATGGTTGATATGTTCTTTTCATCTCTTCACCTCCAAATCCTTATAAATTAAATGGTTTTATTAAAAATAAGATTGTTCCTTACTTAATTCCTCTTTAAGTACAAATTCAACCAATAGAAGCTAAATAATTGGTTTTAAAACTATCGAATATATTATAATGATTTAATGTTTTAATGTCAAGAAAGAGAAGTAACAATTTTTTTGGACAAATTTTTCTTAACAAAATACTAAATAAAGCTAATACTAAATTAATTAAACAGTGATAAAATTAAAAGTAGTTTTGTAGGGATTTTATAAGTTCGTGGGGTGAACAAAGATGAATATAGATTATGAATGTATTAATTGCCTTCTAAACCACTCTTCTGAGTTAATGTCTAAAGTTAATACTAACTCTTCAGATTCTCCTCAGAACATTTTTGATAATTACAAAGAGGTAATTCTAAAAACATTCGGGGATACGACTTCAACCCACACACCTTATTACTTAGTAAAAACATTTTATGATTCTTTTTATGATGTTTTTGGTGAAAATGATTACTTTCATACAGAAAAAGCTGACCTAAACCAACTATTTTTAGAAGTTTACGATGATCTATTAGATTTTTGTTTGTCTAGCAAAGATCCTCTTTATACTGCTTTCAAATTATCACTGATGGGGGAGCTTTTTTGCCACAATTCGGGAAATTCCTTTGGTGAGTTAGAGATAGAAATCCAAAATTTTTTTAACACAAAGGGAGAAGCAATAAACGATTTAGAAAAATTTAAAAAAGAGCTAGAAAATGCCCGGCTCCTGCTTTTTATTCATAATTATGCTGGTGAAATAGTTTTTGATAAATTGTTTATAAAAGTATTAAAAGAATTATACCCCAACTTGATCGTTCACTCTGCTTTGAAATCTCGTCCGGTTTACAAATGTGCGACTAAAAAAGATGCCGATCAAATTTTTTTAAAAGAAGTTTCGATTCCTGTTGAAAGCGGGTCCAAATATTTAGGAACCGATTTAAGCTTCGTTAGTCCATCATTCAAAAATATCTACAATGAGGCAGATATTGTAATAGCTAAAGGACAATCTAACTTTGAAAGTTTGGTTGACGAAAATCCAAAAAAATCAATCTATTATTCTTTTATTGTTAAGTGTTCAAAAATTGCGAAGTATCTTGATGTGAACAAAGAAGATTTAATATTTAAGCGAAGCTGGGTTATGAGTGGTAGTTGATGTGTGATTAAAACCAACTCAAAAGGAGGGGAACAAGATGAAAAGATTCTTAGGTATTTTAGTTTTTATCGTTTTGGTTTTATCGGTTTTTGCAGAGCCTAATCACTTAGTGATTTTCCACATGAACGATACTCACGGACATGTGTGGGGAACAGAAGATGGTGGAGGATTTGCCAGAGCAGCTACTCTGATAAATCAAGCAAGAGAAGAAGTAGCTAAGGAAGGTGGAGAAGTTCTTTTTCTACATGCCGGCGATGTAAACACAGGGATTCCAGAATCCGACCAATTGGATGCAGTTCCTGACTTCTTGGCGTTGCATTACATGGGTTTGGATGCTATGACTTTGGGCAATCATGAATTTGACAAACCTTTTGAAGTGCTTGAGAAACAGTATGAAGTAGCACAGTTTCCTTTTTTAGGGGCAAATTTTGTCAACGAGAAACGTGGTGGACCAGTTTTTGAACCATACGTTATAAAAGACTATGGTGATTTCTCAGTTGGAATTATAGGTCTTGTTACTGAACAAACAAAAGTTTTAGAACCAATTTATTTGGGTGAGAATACGATTGTAGATGCAGAAGAGACTTTGAAGAAATATCTCCCAATTGTTCAAGAAAAAGCCGATGTAGTTATCGTCCTCGGACACTTAGGTTATCATGCAGATGGAGGAAGGCCTAACTTGTCTGTTGAGTTCACTACCTCAGATGAGTTGGCTGAAAATGTATCTGGAGTAGATATTATAATAGACGGACATTCTCACACATTGTTAGAAACACCTGTAGTAATCAATAATGTTATAGTAGCACAAGCTGGAGAAAACGCAGAGAATATAGGAAGAATAGATTTATGGATTGATGATGGTAGGATAGTAGATTGGAGAGGAGAAGTAATTCCACTAACATCTGATATCCCTGAAGATCCTTTCATAAAAATGTTTACAGATGCTTTTTATCAACTTGGATCAGAGGCTTTGAATGAGGTTGTTGGAGTGACAAAAGTATATCTCGATGGGGAACGAGCCCACGTTAGAAGTGACGAAACGAATCTAAGCAACCTTATAGCGGATGGTATGATTTGGAAAACAGGTGCAGATGTTGCTTTAATGAACGGTGGCGGGATAAGAGCCTCTATTGAAGCAGGAGAGATAACCTACAGAGACATTTTGACTGTTTTGCCTTTTGGAAACACATTGTACGTTTTAGAGTTGACTGGGAAAGACATAATGGATGTTTTAAATTATGCTGCTACAATTCCTGATGGTCAGGGAGCTAAGTTACATGTTGCGGGGTTAACTGCAGAAATAAAAGGTGGAAAAGCTACAAACGTAAAAATAAACGGCAAACCCATTGATTTGAACAAAACATATAAGGTTGTTACCAACAACTATGTAGCTGCAGGTGGAGACGGATACACAATGCTTGCAGGTAAACCTGGTTACGATACATACTTTAGAGATGCGGATTCTTTACGTGAATATATTGCTCATTTGGGAACTATAGAAGATTATACTTCCGAAGAGAGATTGGTAGAATTAGATCAGGTTAAGTAAACAAAAAAAGGGGTGTAAGTAAAATCTACACCCCTTTTAGATTCATTTTAAGTAGCACTTTTACCTCTTGTTTGGTATTTCGTTTTTTTTCTTTTTTGGTGAAAAACTTAATGTAAAGGGGTGATTTTATGTTAAAAAGAGGCATTTTAGCGTTGGTGTTGTTTTTGAGTGTGTTCTCGTTGTTTTTTGCTGAGACGATAGAAGTCCAAATTTTAGCAACTTCAGATTTGCACGGACGCTTTTTACCTTATGATTATGCCTTAAACCAACCTAATTATAGTGGAAGTATTGCACAAGTCTATTCGATCATAAATGAGTTGAGAAGCGAAAATCCTTACGGAACTATATTGATTGACAATGGAGATACAATCCAAGAAAACCTTTCAAACATTTTTTTAGAAGATGCCATACATCCCATGATTTTTGCTATGAATGAAATGGGTTATGATGCATGGATTTTAGGTAATCATGAGTTTAACTATGGGGTCCTAACACTTAAAAAGATTATGAGACAATTCATGCCAGTGGATGATAATCCTAACAGTGTTTTGTGTGGCAATGTTTATAATCCCGATGGAACAAGGTTAGCTGCCCCTTATAAAATAGTTACCACAGGGAATGGAGTAAAAGTTGGAATAATAGGTATGGTTACTCCTAACATAGTAAAATGGGACGCTGCAAATTTGCAGGATTACATTGTTGTTGATCCTGTGGATGAGGTAAGAGTAGCAGTTGCACAACTAAAAGGACAAGTTGACGTGATTGTGGGAGCTTTTCATATGGGAATCGAAGAAGAATATGGGACCTATGGTTCTGGAATCATAGATATTCTAGAAAAGACACCTGATTTAGATGTTGTTATTGCGGGTCATTTCCATGAAAAAATTGCTGAAACTTACTATTATAATGGAAAGTTGTATAAAGCTGTTAATGGTAAGATTATCGATGATCAAAAAAATGACATTACGCAAGAAGTGAAGCTCAACGGAACTTTAATTGTGGAACCCGGAAAATGGGGGCAGACGTTATCACAAGTGGTATTGGAACTCCAGAAGGAAGGGGATAAGTACGTAATAGTTGATAAAAGTTCCGCCAATTACGATGTAAAAACTGCTACTGGAACAGTACCACCAGACAGTGAATTGGAGAAAAAGCTTCAACCTTTTCATTATAAGGCTTTAGACTATGCTAACGAGGTAATAGGAGAATTAAAAGGTGGATCTTTAGTTCCTCCAGATGAAATAAAAGGTATCCCACAAGTATACATACAGCCCACCGCTATGATAGATTTGATAAATTCCGTTCAAATGTATTATGGAGAACAACTAATAGGTGAAAAAATAGATGTATCAGCTTCTGCAGCTTTTAGATCGGATGCAAATATAAAAGAAGGCCCTATAAAAAGATCGGATATTTCTTTAATTTATAGATACGACAATACTTTGTATGTACTAGAAATAACGGGGAAGCAGTTGAAGAAATATATGGAATGGTCGGCTTCTTATTACAATCAATACCAACCTGGAGATTTAACTATTTCTTTCAACCAAAAAATTCCGGGTTATAATTATGATATGTTTAAAGGGGTTTATTACGAGATCGATGTTTCAAAACCCGTTGGTCAGAGGATAGTAAATTTAAGAAAAATAGATGGTACACCTATTCAAGATAATGATGTATTGACGTTGGCAGTCAACAATTATAGAGCAAATACCCAACTTTTGACATATGGTCCAATATTTGAAAAAGGAGAACAACTGCCAAAGCTTCTTGGTAGAACAGAAGATCATCCTGACTTTTCAGCTATAAGCGGAGGAGATCTAAGAAAACTCATAGAAAAGTATATAATAGAAGTAAAAAATGGTATGCTTACCCCAGAATATGAAGAAAATTGGAAAATAGTGGGTACCGATTGGGGTGAGGAATTGCATAATAAGCTTAAGGAATTATCCCACGAAGGAACCGTGGAAGTAAGCCCGTACGAACCTGTTAGAGTAGAGGATATTGAAGTATTTTTATAACTCCTAACTTCATAATATAATTACCAAGTAGGCTCATGAAATAAATTGTGTTTTCTTTATGAGTCGTCCAGATAAATGGAAAGAATGTTTCAGAAGAGTAATCTAATTACGTAATCATACTAAAAGGGGTGTAAGTAAAATCTACACCCCTTTTTAAGTCCTTCCAAAGTATTTATCTAAGGTTTTAAAGGTGATTTGGATCATTATCGGTCTACCATGTGGACAGGTTAGTAATTTTTTCTCAAAAATGTTGTTTAAAAGTGTTTCCATCCCCGTAGGATTATCTTTAGTTTTTACAGCCGCTCTACATGCCATAGTAGCTAAGTTCTTATCAAGTATGTTTGTTTGCTGATCAAAATTTGATATTCTTAGATCATCGGCTATCTCGAATATCAATTTTTCGGTATCATCAATTTTCACAAGTGAAGGGAGCCCTTTCACAATAATTTCTTTTTCATCTTCTTCTAGTTTTATACCCAATTTTTCTAAGTGATCTTTGTTTTCTAAAATTATTCCTTTTCTTACTTCATCTAGAGCTATTTTAACAGGGGTAAGTAGAAGGTCGGAAGTAAGTCCACCTTTTTCGTATACGTTCTCCTTTAAAATTTCGTATATATAACGTTCATGTGCGGCATGAAAATCTACTAAGAGTAATTTGTCTTCATCTTCAACTACGAGATATCTTTCAGCAACTATGCCCAAAATTCTTAACTTTTCTAAAGAATTAATTTTTTCAACAGGAGTAAACGTCTGACTCTTTTGATATTCAAAACCTTTAAAATCAAAGGTTTTTGAAGGTTCATAAAGTTTATAATTATTATCAAAATGATTATGTTCTTCTTGAAGATCTTCTATTTCAGAGTTATTAAAAAATTTGTCTGTAATTTCAAAATAATCTTTATTTGTATTGTTTTGTGAAAAATCAACTTTTTGAGAATTTTCGTTCTTGTTGTATAAATTTTGAACAGAAAACGAAGAAGTTTTTTTATTTGAATCAATTGTATCGTTACTACCTATAAATTCCATCGTAAAGTGAATGTTTTTCTTCAGGGTCTCTCTTACAATTTTTTTAAGTAAAGAAGCTATCATCTGTTCGTCAGTGAATTTTACTTCCAATTTTTGAGGATGAACGTTTACATCAACCATATCCGGTGGTATTTCTATGAATATTATTCCATAAGGATGAACTGATTTTTCAAGCATTTCACCGTAACCTGTTTCTAAAACGGAGTAGAGTGAGGCTGCCTTGATGTATCTGTTGTTTACAAAAAAATGTTGGGCAGTTCTGTTATTTCTTCCAACTTTGGGATGTGAAATAACTCCAGATATTTTGCATAATGAGTCGTTGTGTTCAATTTCTATGAGAGCATCTCTTTTTAACTCGGGATATATTTTTAAACATTTTGTAATTAGATCCATATCCGAAGAAAATTTGTAGATTTCTTTGTTTTCTCTGATGTATGTTAAGTTAATGTTGTTGGTGAAGGCAAACTTTTCTATAATCTCTGTAACGTATCTTCCTTCAGCAGAATCACTTTTAAGAAATTTTCTGCGTGCAGGAATGTTAAAAAAAAGATCCATAATTTCTATTTTCGTTCCATTTGATGAATTAACCCTCTTTTTTTCTATTATTTTTCCACCTAATATTTCTAACATTGTTCCAACTTCTTTTTCAGGTGGTTTGGAGGTCATTTTCATTCTAGAAACCCTTGAAATTGAAGATAGGGCCTCACCTCTAAAACCAAATGTTTTTAGTTGATAAAGATCCTCAATAGAGAAAATTTTGCTTGTGGTATGAGGAAGTATAGATAATTCTAATTCTTCTTCTTCCATCCCAATTCCGTTATCATCGACTTTTATTAACGATTTGCCGCCATCAAGTATTTCAACAGTTATACTATCTGCTTGGGCATCTAAAGAATTTTCTACCAATTCTTTAACTACAGAGTTTGGGCCGGATACAACTTCTCCAGCTGCTATTTTCATTACCACTTCAGGATTAAGTACTTTTATTCTCATAAAAAAACACCTCTTCAAAGTATAACAGTTCATATATTATTATATCATCTTTAAAAACTCAACCTCAAAAAATAGCGAATTTTTGTTATAATAAATACGTATAGGAATTTTATAAGGGGGAAATGCAATTGAATATAGGAATGTTTTCCGATACTTATTTACCGCAAAAAAATGGAGTTGCCACAGCTATAAAACTCTATAAGGATGAAATGGAAAAAAGGGGACACAATGTATATCTATTTGTTCCAAAATATAAATTTGACTACAAAAGGAACGATGATAAAATTTTTGAATTTCCGGCTGTTAAATTCCTCTTTGAGAAAGAGCAGAGGATTGCACTACCATTTTCTCCAGAAATTTTTAAAATTAAAGAGTTAAACTTGGATATAATACATTCTCATGATCCTTTTTCTATGGGAATTCTTGCAAGGGTTGTTTCACGCATGTTGAAGTTAAAATACGTAGCAACACACCATACCATGTATGATTATTATTTGCACTATCTACCATTGATAGTTAGACCCCAACCTGAATTTGTTCAAAGACTTATAAAAAATTGGTGTTTAAAAACAGATAAAATAATCGCTCCTACTGAGAATATAAAAGAGACGCTTGTTGAATATGGTGTACCTTCCGAACATATAGTAACTATCCCAACTGGGATAGACCTAGCTTCTTTTGATAAACCTATTAACTGGGATTTGAAAAAAGAATATCCACAAATAAAAGAAGATGACAGAATTCTTTTATTTGTAGGTAGGTTGGGAAAGGAAAAGAACATAAGTTTTCTTTTGAAGGTGTTTAAGAAAGTGCTTTTGGATGAACCAAAGGTAAAATTCGTTATTGTTGGTGGAGGGCCTGAAAAAGAAGAGTTGGAAAAGTTAGCTATGGACTTAAATATCACTGAAAATGTTATTTTTACAGGTCCACAACCAAGAGAAAAGGTTATAGATGCCTACAAACAAGCTTATTTATTTATTTTTGCTTCTTACACGGAAACACAGGGATTAGTTATTCTTGAATCTATGGCTGCTGGTACGCCGGTAGTGGCTTTGGGTAAATTAGGTGTTTATGATATACTTTCTCAAGAAGGTGCAGGTGGAATTATGATCAAAGATTTAAATGAAGATGATTTTTCTCATGAGATACTTAAACTATTAAGAGATTTATCGTCATACGAAGGAATAAAAAAGAAAGCTGAAATTTTTGTGAAAGATAATTATTCCATCGAAAAGTGTGTAGATATGATTTTGGAACTATATAAAAGGGAGATAGTAAGTGTATGAAAGAATTTGAGGAAATAATAAATCTCCAACTTGCGGATCTGCGTGAAATACCTATCGAGAACTTTTCCTATATTGGAGATGCTGTTATAGGTTTGATTTACAAGGTGAAATTGCTAAAGGATGGAAGGATAAAGACAAGAGACCTTTATGAAAAAACAAAAGATTTTTTAAGTGCAAAAGCTCATTCGAAGTTTGTTGATATTGTGTTAGATCATTTAACTCCAATAGAAATGCAGTATTACAAGCGTGCGGAAAATTCCAACGGTGCCAAGAAAAGAGGCAACGATAATGATTATAGGAAATCTACAGGATTTGAAGCGGTCATTGGATATCTTTTTTTGACTAAAAGTTACTCAAGAATCGAGGAATTATTGGGAGTGATCGATAATTGTATATATACGGAAAAAACATATTAAAAGAGATTATTGAAGCTCGTTACCCTGTAAAGCATATTTTTTTCAGTAGTTCTAAAACAGAAAGAGGATCTTTAAAAGAAATCGTCGAAGATGTTGCAAATTTAGGATATTCCTACAGTTTTTCCCCCAATGAAGTTTTGGAAAAGATGGCTTTAACAAACAAACATCAGGGAATCGTAATTGATATGGGGAACGATTTTAAATATGAAAATTTGGATATTATAGAAGGAAAGGAAAAACTGTTTTTAGTAATCTTGGATCAGATTCAAGATCCGCATAATTTTGGAGCTATTGTAAGGACTTCGGTGGCCGCGGGGGTTGACGCCATTATAATACCAAAAGATAATGCTGTTGAAGTCACCCCTGTTGTTATAAAAGTATCTTCTGGTCAAATATTTAAGATACCGATAATTAAAGTAACCAATCTTTCAAATACAATAGAGACATTAAAGAAGGAAAATGTTTGGGTTTATGGAGCAGATGTTGAGGGTAAACCTTATTATGAAATCGATTGGCAAGGAAAAATATGCTTGGTTTTTGGAAATGAAGGAAACGGCATTCGAAAAAACGTTAAAAACCATTGTGATGAATTAGTAAGCATTCCGATGTTTAACAACGTTGAGTCTTTAAATGTATCGGTTAGTGCAGGAATTATACTTTTTGAAGCGAAGAAACAAAGAATTTTTAATATGTAATTATAATTCAAAATTTTATGGAGGTGTATGTTGTGAGTAATACAACAAGAAAAGTTTTTACTGTGATGGTATTTAGCATACTGTTTGCTGTTATTTCATTTTCTCAAACGGATTCAACTCTCAAAATTGGTTATGTGAATTTTGAAAAGACAGTAGAAAGTTATTACAAATGGAAGGATTTGGAATCAATGTATCAAATTGATCTACAATATTATCAAGGAAAAATCAATGAAATGGAACAACAGTTCAAGGATTTACAGAGTTCGGGGGCAACTGAGGAAGTCCTGCAACAAAATCTTCAACAATTACAAACTCGTGTAAATCAATATCAACAGGAATTGCAAAATGAGTATCAACAGAAAATGGCAAATATCACTTCGGAAGTAACAGTGAAGATAGCTCAGTATGCAAAAGAAAATGGGTACGATTTAATTTTAAATGAAATTGGTGTAGTTTATTACAATCCAGAATTAGATTTAACGGAAAAAATTATTCAATATTTGAATGAGAATTAAAAATAAATAATATGGAAAGGGTTATTATTGATTGTAGAAACATTAGCAAAACATATGGAAAAAAGATGGTATTGAATAATGTTCAATTTCAATCAAAAGCCGGTTTAATTACAGGATTACTTGGGCCAAATGGTGCAGGGAAAACAACTCTTTTTAAGATAATTTTAGGGTTAGTTGTTCCCAATTCTGGGGATGTTTTCCTCGATGGTAGAAATATAACCCATCTTCCTATACACAAAAGAGCGTTGAATGGATTGGCTTATCTACCTCAAGAACCGTCTGTTTTTAGGAACTTATCTGTAAGAGATAATCTTGAAATGATCGCCGATCTTCTTAAAATTGAAGATGCGAATCAAAAAATTAAGAGTATAATGGAAGATTTTGGATTAGATACTTTAATTCACCAAAAGTCTTATTCTTTATCCGGTGGAGAAAAAAGAAAATTAGAGTTTGCTAGAACGTTGATAACGAATCCAAAAGTAATCCTTTTGGACGAGCCTTTTGTTGGTATAGATCCCATAACAGTTAAGGATATACAACAAATAATTAGAAAACTTGCAAAAAGTGGGATTTCAATAATTGTTACGGATCACAGTGTCGATGAAATTGCTCAGGTAGTTGATGAACTTTATGTTTTACACAAAGGTGAAGTTATAGCTAGTGGTGTTCCAAAAGATGTTTTGAATAACGCAAAGGTCAAAGAAAGTTATTTGGGTTGGTGATCGGTTTGAATGTAGGGGTTATCGGGTATTCTGGAAATATCTTTAAAGATCCAATTAAATCGTTAGCTTCACTTTGTTATGATGTCGGTAGAATTATAGCAGAGAATAATTGGATTCTAGTGAACGGCGGACGTGATGGAATAATGCAACTAGTTTCAAAGGCCGTAAAAAATAATGGTGGGCATGTTATTGGTTTTTTACCGTGGGAACAAGAAGGGAACGGTTATTTGGACTTTCCTATAAAAACAGGGCTTGATCTTAATATGCGTTCTTTTGTTTTGTTAAAAAATGTCGATGTGGTCGTAAGTATAGGAGGGGAAATCGGCACGGCTATAGAAATTTTGGGGGCTTATTCGTACAAAAAACCGATATTGTTAATGAAAAATTCAGGCGGATGGACAGATAGGATAACTGAAGTTTTGATAGAAGGTAAGTTTCTTGATAATAGAAAATTAGTAGAGGTAAAACAAGTATCTTCTATTGATGAACTTGAAAGAATTTTGAAAGGTATTGAAGAGGTGAACAACTAATGATAAGAGTAAGATTTGCTCCAAGTCCCACGGGTCATCTACACGTTGGGGGTTTAAGAACAGCCTTGTTTAATTGGTACTTTGCCAAGAAAAATAATGGGAAGTTTATTCTAAGAATTGAAGATACCGATATGGAACGTTCCAAAAAAGAGTACGAGGATGCCATTTTAGAAGAAATGAAATGGGTAGGCTTAGATTACGATGAAGGTGTAGATAAACCTGGTGAATATGGGCCATACAGACAAAGTGAAAGACTAGACATATACAAACATTATATAGATCAACTTTTAAATGAAGAAAAGGCTTATTTTTCAGTTACTAAAAACGATGAAATAATTTTTGAAGGTAATAATCTTCTAGACAAATATAAAAAAAACAATGATTATTCTGTGGTTGTAAAGTTTAAGGTTAATAATGATCAAAAAATATCTTTTTTGGACGAAATTAGAGGAACTATACAATTCGATATGTCTCATATAAATGATTTTGTTATTCTAAGATCAAACGGAATTCCGGTTTACAATTTCACAGTTGTGATAGATGATTATCTGATGAAAATAAGCCATGTTATAAGGGGTGAAGACCACATCTCTAATACACCCAAACAAATTTTGATATATAATGCTTTATCTTTTGAACTTCCAAAATTTGCCCATTTGCCTTTGATTTTAGGTGAAGACAAGTCTCCTTTGTCTAAAAGACACGGGGAGGTTTCGATTACTTATTTTAGAAAAGAAGGATATCTTCCTAAAGCTATATTGAATTACTTGAGTTTGTTAGGGTGGAATGCTAACGAACAGATATTTGATTACATAAAAAAATACCAGGAATTTGATCTAAAAAAGGTATCAAAAAATCCTTCCATTTTTGATTACACTAAACTTCTATGGACAAATGAAGTGCATTTGAGAAATGATTCAATTGAAGAAGTACACAAAAGTTTTAATGAATGGGCTAAATATACAAACGTCAAAATAGACAATGAAGATTCTTTTGTAAAAAAAATCATAGAAGTTTCCAGAGCTAAAGTTCAAACATTAAAACAACTTTATGAATTTTCCAAAAATTTTTTTGTTAAAGAATTCGAATACGAAGAAGAATTTATCGAAAAATACATGAAAAAACCTTGGTTTAAAGAAGTTATCGAGATAACGATAAGAAAACTCTCAGAAATTGATGAGTACGACCTTGCAAATGTAGAAAATACTTTAAAAGAAATAGCCGCTCTAAATATCACTGGTAGAAAAAATGTTTTTCAGACAATAAGAGGATCTCTTTTAGGGAGGTTAGTAACTCCTGGGTTGTACGAATCTATAATTATTTTAGGAAAAAATGAAAGTATTAAAAGGTTAAAAAGAGCTTTGGAATTCTCAAATACTTTGGATATTAATCCAAGAAGGTGAATTCTCTGTGTATCCTTACTTAAAAGGGAAAAACATTTTACTCGGTGTAACGAGTGGAATCGCCATTTATAAAGCGGTTGATCTAATTTCTAAGATGAGACAGATTGAATGTAATCCAAAAGTTATCATGACAAAAAATGCCCAAAGATGGATATCCGACCAGATTTTTTCTGCAGTAGGTAACTGTGAGGTTTACTATGAAACTTTCGATGTTAAAAGCGGTTGGATACCCCATACAGAGCTTTCTAGATGGGCAGAACTGTTTATCGTCGCCCCTGCGACAGCAAATATAATAGCTAAAATATCACATGGAATTGCCGATGATCTACTTTCTTGTACCGCTTTAGCTTATTCGAAAAATCCTAAACTAATTGTTCCTGCAATGAACGTTAGGATGTATGAAAATCCCGTTAATAAAAAGAATTTAGAAGTATTGAAACAAAATGGTTGGTCTATAATAGAGCCTGAAGAAGGACACTTAGCAGACGGAGAAATTGGTAAAGGAAGGTATCCAGATAATAGTGAGATATTAGAATACAGTGAATACCTACTTTCCAAAAAGGATTTCATGAATAAGAAAGTTTTAGTAACAGCTGGTCCTACGGTTGAAAGAATTGATCCTGTAAGGTTTTTGTCAAACAGGTCCAGTGGAAGAATGGGTTACGAATTAGCAAGAGAATTTGCAAACAGAGGAGCTGAGGTTACTTTAATATCTGGACCCACCAACTTAAAACCACCATCTATTATAAAAAAAATCATAAGAATAGAAAGTGCTAAAGAATTAAGAGAAAGGGTATTAGAGCATTTTGAAGATAATGACATAATAGTTATGACAGCTGCAGTAAGCGATGTAAGAATAAAAAATTATTCGGAACAAAAGTTAAAAAAAGATACAATAGTTAATCTAGAAATTGAGAAAAATCCTGATATAATAAAAGAATTAGGAAGGAAAAAAAGAGTTGGTCAAATACTTGTTGGATTCGCTGCGGAAACAGAGAACTTAAAAGAGAATGCCATAAAGAAATTAAAAGAAAAAAAGATTGATATGATAGTTTTAAACGATGTTTCAAGAGAAGATATAGGGTTTGAAAAAGAGGAAAACGAGGTGACCATTTTTACTAGTAAGGAGGAACTTCGACTTGAGAAAAATCACAAAAGGATTATCGCTAATAATATTTGTGACTTTATTTTCAGTACTTTTTTCTGAAAATTATTTTCGTTTGTATCCCGTTGAATATGATCAAACTCAAAATATTGTGAAAATTAATTTAGAAAGTTATATAAATACTGCGCAAAAACCAAATGTATACATATATGATGGGGGAGATAGAAAGAAATTAACCTTGTATGAAAAAGAAAACGGTGATTTCTCCTTTTATGTTAATTTAAACGCTTTTAAAGGCGATTATTATTCATTCTTAGTAACCTCTACAGATAAAGTAGGGAAAAATGTTTCACAGTTTTTTGCAAATTTTTTAGAAAAAGCCTTATTCGCTCCAAATATAGAAGTTGAAATAACTACCTCTGTTGTGGAAAATGGGTATCAATATTATTTGGATTATTATCCAGAAGAAGATTTGGAATTGGTGAAAGTACAGGTGGGGGATACGGTTTTTGAAGATCCAGATGAGTTCTTAAGGTTGTTGAGTAACTTTGAAGATGGGTTTTATGAATCTGTTTTTACTTTTAGGAATAGATATGGAATACATTTTGAGCAAAAAATCACCTTTTTGAAATTGGCAAAAGTTGTTGCTACCGAGAATGTACTAAAACCAAAACAAAAATATGAAGTATACGGTTACCATATCGTACAAAAAGGTGAGAGTATATATAAAATTGCTGAGAAATACAAGGTTCTTCCTGGAGATTTAGTTAATATGAACGATCTAAAGGATCCTTCTTTAATTTATCCAGGACAAGCTTTAAAGATAGGAAAGGTTAAATACGAAGAAAGTCCTTTACGCTTAGAAATAAACCTTTCGAAAAATAAGATGTACTTATATTTTCATGATCAGTTGTTAAAAACTTATATCGTTGCTGTTGGTATGAGTGATTACACGCCGCCCGGTTACTATCGAATTTCATACAAAGAGAAAGACCCAGCATTGTATTGGTACGATGAATATATACCTCCGGGTTCTCTAATGAATGGAATGGGAACAAGATGGCTACAGCTCTCAAACCCTCAATATGGGATTCATGGTACAACTAAACCATGGGAAATAGGCAAAAGAATCTCGCATGGATGTATTAGGATGTTCAACTTTGATGTTGAAGTTATTGACTTTTTGGCGTCTTTAGGAACGGAGGTTTATGTATATAACGGGGAGAGTGAAAAAGAATCTTAAATTATGACGTTTTTGAATGGGGTGGCTGGTGGGATTTGAACCCACGACATCCTGAGTCACAGTCAGGCGTTCTTCCACTGAACTACAGCCACCAAGAGTTTGGTGCGCCTGGGGGGACTCGAACCCTCAACCCTTGGATTAGAAATCCAATGCTCTATCCTTTGAGCTACAGGCGCTGGAGCGGCCGACGGGGGTCGAACCCGCAACCCTTGGCTTGGAAGGCCAATACTCTACCAATTGAGCTACGGCCGCATTAAATCATTAATGGTCGGAGCGACTGGGCTTGAACCAGCGACCTCCGGTGCCCAAGACCGGCGCGCTCCCAACTGCGCTACGCTCCGCTGCCTTACTTTTCAAAATATATAATATCACAAGGAATCTATTTTGTCAATATTTAGTTTTTTTTTATTTCTCCTAAAAATCCATTCTCAACTATTCAATTTTTTTATGATAAAATTATATCAAACGGTTAAACATTAAAATTACATTTATTAAACACTTTAAAAATAAAAAACATGAATCTAAAAAGGGAATAGGGTGTTCTTAAAGGTTGCAGCAATTTAAGGTTGGAGGTGCTTTATGAAAGTAAAGGAATTGGATAAAAAATTGTTAGATACTTTTAGGGCAGATGAACCTACAATACAGGAATTGAGAAATATCGCAAAGAATTTAGGTGTTAAATTAAAACGAAATATGAATAAAAAAGAGATTTTAAAAGCAGTTAGAAAAGAGATTAAAAGGTTAGAAGACTCTTTAAATCAACAAGTTGAAGAAGTTTCAGATTATAAAAAATTACCAAAAAATCCACAAAAGCCCCCAAAATCAAATGAATCAAAAGAACTTCCTCAAAAGTATGGAAAAGATAAATTCAAATTGATGCCCGTAAATCCGCACTGGGTATATGTTTACTGGAACTTTTCTGAAAAAAGCCGAAAAAAACTAAAAAAATTATCAAAAAATTCTAATATTGCTATAAGGATCATAAAAAAATCAAAAGAGGATCAAGAAGCAGAAAAAAAAGTTATTGAAACAGATTTAAAATTAGACCAAAACGGCAATACTTATTTCCACCTCCCAAAAGATAATTCTACTTATATTGCTTTCCTTGGAGTAGAAGATAAAAAGGGTGAGTTTACTCCTTTGATAGAATCAAATGAAATTACAACACCTTCTTCTTCCGTGAAAAGTTCAGATAAAGAAGAATGGTTTTTGATAAAAGAGGGGAAAATTGTTAAAGAAGATAAAAAAGAAGAACCGGCGCTTTGGAATATTGAAAAACATTCTGGAAGTAGTGAAACAATGTTTATAAACAAAAGAGAATTCAACGATACCAATTTTGGCAGCCATTGAAGTTATGAAGAGTAAAAAGGGAAAAATTTTGCTCTTATTACATGCTCATTTGCCTTATATTCACCATCCCGACTTTGAATATTTTATGGAAGAAAGATGGCTTTTCGAGGCCATAACTGAGACATATATTCCTTTAATAAAAATTTTTAAATTTTTAGAAAAAGATAACATCCCTTTTAAACTTACAATAAGCCTCTCTCCAACGTTGATGGCGATGTTTAACTTAAAAGATTTAAGAGAAAAATATCACAAATATTTATTAAAATTGATAGAATTAACCGAAAAAGAGATAATTAGGACAAAAGATGAAGATCCTAGGACGCACCAACTAGCCCAACATTATAGGCGAGAGCTAATAGAAGATATAAATATTTTTTCTGAAGAATATAATCAAGATATATTAAAAGCTTTCAAGGAATTTAAAGATAAAGGTTACATTGAAGTGATAACATCTAATGGCACTCATGGATATCTACCTTTTTATCGGGAATATCCGGAGGCTATTAGGGCTCAAATAAAATCTGCCGTGTTAACTTTCAAAAAATATTTTGGTAAGCATCCTAAAGGGATGTGGTTGGCAGAATGTGCTTATTTTAAAGGGCTTGACAAATATTTATCAGACGAAGATATACGATACTTTTTCGTTAATACACACGGTTTTACTTATGCAGACAATAAGCCGAGGTATGGTGTATATAGACCTATCATCACCCCAAATAAAGTTTTTGTTTTTGCCAGAGATCCTGAATCAAGTGAGCAGATATGGAGTTCTGAAGTTGGTTATCCTGGCGATCCAAGATATCGAGAATTTTACAGAGATATTGGTTTTGATAGAGAAGAAGATTACATTAAGCCATACATAGATCCAAGTGGAACAAGGTGTAATACAGGAATAAAATATCATCGTATCACCGATAAATTATTATCCTTGGACAAAAAAGAAATATACGATCTTAGAGAAGCCAGAAACGCTGTAAAAGAGCATGTCAGAGATTTTTTATGTAAGAAAACTTCGCAAATCAAGAAATTATCGGCAATTTTAGATGAAGAAGAACCAATAATTGTAGCTCCCTTTGATGCTGAACTATTTGGCCATTGGTGGTATGAAGGTCCGAAATTTTTGGAAGAGCTTTTTAGGCAATCTTTTGAAAATAAAGAGTTAGAATTTTCTGTACCTTCTGAGATTTTACAAACAGTTAAAAAAGTTCAAATAACTTATCCCGGCGAAACTTCGTGGGGTGCCGGAGGATACCACGATGTTTGGCTTAATGGAAAAAACGATTGGATTTATAAACATATTCACGAGATAACTGAAAGAATGATAGAAAAAGCAAATGTTTTTAAGGATCCTACAAATTTACAGAAAAGGATTTTAAATCAGATGATGAGAGAGGTTCTTCTTGTACAAGCTAGTGATTGGCCTTTTATTATGACTACCGGTACCACAATAGAATATGCAAAAAATCGGGTTAAGTGCCATATTAACAGATTTTTGGATCTGGAGAAAATGTTAGAAAAACAAGAAATTAACGATAAAAGGCTCTCATTTTATGAATGGATAGATAATATTTTTAGAAATATTGATTACACAATATTTTCGAGTGACTATAGAACAAACTAATTTATTTAAAATCATTACATGAAGGGAGGATAAGAACCTTGCCAGAAAAATACTTTGAGATAAGATGGCATGCAAGAGCAGGACAAGGAGCAAAAAGTGCTTCTCAATTTTTAGCGGAAGCTGCAGAAGAATCAGGAAAATTTTCGAGTTCATTTCCAGAATATGGAGCGGAAAGATCCGGTGCTCCAATGAAAGCTTTTAACAGGGTTGCGGATGTGCCTATAAGAATTAAAAGTAACATAGAGACCCCCGATGTGGTAGTTGTCATAGACGACACACTTTTAAAAAACCCTGAAGTAACATCTGGGTTGGCTGAGGACAAATTGTTGTTGGTCAACACAACTAGAAGCATAGAAGAGGTCAGAAATTTAACGGGGTATAAAGGAAGAATCGGTGTAATACCTGCGACGAACATAGCATTGGAAGAAATAAAAAGAGGTATACCTAACACCGTTATGATAGGAGCTTTGATAAGAGCTACCGATATAGTACCTTTAGATGCTGTTAAAGAAAAAATCAAGGCTGCTTTCTCCAAAAAGTTCTCCGATGAAGTGGTAAAAGCCAATATTAGAGCACTAGAGAGAGGTTACCAGGAGGTGAAACTCAGTGAGTGAGCTGAAAGGATGGAAAGATATCCCTATTGGTGGTGTAATTGATAAACCTGCCACCGCAAGGGAGTACAAAACCGGTGAATGGAGGATTCAAAGACCAATAATAGATAGAGAAAAATGTACTAACTGTATGCAATGTTGGCTTTATTGTCCAGATATGGCCATAGGTGGTGGGCTTGATGGTAAAAAGATGAAATTGGGAGAAGTGAATCTGGACTATTGTAAAGGCTGCGGTGTTTGTGCCGCTGTATGCCCAGTTAACGCAATAGAAATGAAACCTGAATCAGAATTTATTTAAAAACAATGTGAAGGAGGTTAAAATATATGCCCGTAAAACTAACGGTTACTGGAGCTGCTGCTGTTGCACATGCTATGAGGCAGATCAATCCTGATGTGGTAGCAGCTTACCCAATAACACCTCAAACACCGATTGTTGAATATTATGCAGGATTTGTATCAGATGGTATCGTAGATACTGTAATGGTTCCTGTAGAATCCGAACACTCAGCAATGAGTGCAGTAGTAGGTTCGGCGGCATCTGGTGCTAGAACTATGACAGCCACTGCTGCAAATGGGTTAGCATTAATGGCAGAAATAGTATATATAGCAGCTTCTTATAGACTTCCAATAGTAATGCCTATTGTAAATAGGGCATTATCCGGACCCATTAATATACACTGTGATCATTCTGATGCCATGATGGTAAGAGATTCTGGATGGATCCAATTCTTTACTGAAAACCATCAAGAAGCCTATGATTTTACAATAATGGCTACCAAATTGGCGGAAAAAGAGAATGTATTGTTACCTGTGATGGTGAATTTAGATGGTTTCATTACTTCTCATGGAGTGGAAAGCTTCGAGATGCTAGATGACGAAGTTGTAAAAGAGTTTGTAGGAAGCTGGAATCCTAAATACTCTCTTTTAAACACAAAAAATCCTGTTACTTATGGTCCGTTGGATCTTTTTGATTATTACTTCGAGCATCATCGTCAACAAGAGGAAGCTATGAAAAATGCTTACAAAGAGCTTCCTGGAGTTTTTGAGGAATTTGAAAAGATATCTGGAAGAAGATACGATTTTCTCGATTTGTACAAAGTAGATGATGCTGATTATATAATGATCGTTATGAATTCTACTGCATCTACAGCAAAATATGTTGTAGATCAACTTAGAGAAGAAGGACAGAAAGTTGGATTGGTGAAACCTCAAGTCTTTACTCCTTTTCCTAAGAAAGAGTTTCAGCAAGTTTTAAATGGAAGAAAGGGTGTAGTTGTTTTAGATAGAGCAATGTCGTTTGGGAAAGAAGCCCCCTTGTATTCCTTAGTAAAATCTTCTTTGTATGAGGTTGCTTCTCGACCCTCTTTGGGTTCTTATGTTTATGGTTTAGGAGGAAGAGACACAACCCCTGAAATGATAAGAGAAGCATTTGAAGATGCTCTTCAAGGTAATCTTATAGCTGATGAACAAAGATACTTGGGTTTAAGAGAATAATCGGAGGTGAATAATTGTGCCTAATATTAGAGATATAGTAGGATACGTTGAAACACATGATTGGGGTTTTACACAAGGCCATAGACTGTGTCCGGGTTGTAATGCTCCGATGGTTGCAAATTGGGCTACTTTGGCTGCAAAAAGTATGGGTTATGAACCGGTAGTGGCAGCTGCCACAGGTTGTTTGGAAGTTTCTTCCACAATATATCCATTTACTTCTTGGAATGTACCTTATATACACAACGCCTTTGAAAATGTTGCTGCAACAATATCCGGTGCAGAGTCTGCTTATAGATCTCTGTTAAATAGAGGAAAAATAAAAAACGATAAGATAAAATTTATCGCATTTGCTGGTGATGGTGGCACTTACGATATAGGCTTACAAGCATTATCTGGAGCTATAGAAAGAGGTCACGATTTCGTTTACATCTTGTATGACAACGAAGGATACATGAACACAGGTAACCAAAGATCTGGATCTACCCCTCCAGGTGCCGATTCAACCACTGCTCCAGTTGGTAAATCTATATCAGGGAAGTTACAGTTGAAAAAGAGTATAGTTGATATAGTAGCCGGTCATGAAGGTGTTTATGCTGCAACGGCTGCAACGGCTGAACCTTGGGATTTCATGAGAAAAATGCAAACAGCATTAGAGTTCAAAGGGCCTTCTTTCATTGCTATGCTGGCACCATGTGTAAGATTTTGGAGAATTCCTGACGATTCAGGTCCAGAAGTAACAAAGTTAGCTATTGAAACTAAGTATTGGCCATTATGGGAATACAATATGGGTGTTTACAAAGTTACCAAGAAGCCTAAAACATTCAAACCAATAAAAGATTACGTAACAAAATTAGGTAGATACAGCAAACTTATGAAAAGGCCAGATGCTAACGAAATACTGGAAGAACTACAAAATTATGTTGATGCTAAATGGGATAGATTGTTGGCTTTGGAGGAAATTTCTAAAGATAAACCTATTAGAACAAAAATATAGAGACTTTAAAGGGGATATTAATTTATCCCCTTTTTTAAATAATAAAAGATTAAACATTGAGCAAATCCAAAAAATGTGGTAAAATTAGAATCAAAGTCATTTCATTTTTAAAGATAGTAAAATTTCAAGAGTTTAGGAGGCATTAGTGGGTCAACTACCCACCGTCTAAAGACGGGGGCTTGTGATGAACAAGCCTTAGTTGACTACCCTCAGCCAGGATCAAACAGGCTCACGTCCTTAGAGGAAACGGGCTTTCGCCTCTTAAGGAAGGTTATCGGGCTACGTTATATAGGTCATAACACCTTCGGATGTTTCTCCTAGTCCGTCGCTCTGTTGTTTAGCTTTAAACAATCCTGAGGGGTAGGGATAGTGAGCTAAACGTAAAAAGCCTATATAACATTGGGGAAGGAGAATAACTCCATTAAGGAGATGCACTTTATGTTAGTGTACGTTTTAAACAAACATGGGAAACCTCTTATGCCTTGTAAACCTTCAAAGGCAAGAAAATTACTTAAAGAGGGGAAAGCCAAGGTTGTTAAAAAAGAACCTTTTACCATTCAGCTCCTCTATGGTAGTAGCGGTTATAAACAACCTATTACTTTAGGAGTAGATGCGGGAAGTAAAACTGTAGGCTTGTCTGCTACTACTGAAAATAAGGAACTTTTTGCAGCAGAGGTTGAACTAAGGGACGATATACCTAAACTTATATCTCAGAAAGGACAGTATCGTAGAGATAGACGTTTCAGAAAAACAAGGTATAGGAAACTACGCTTTTTAAATCGTGTCCACAGTAAGAACAAAGGATGGCTTGCACCGTCGGTAGAACATAAAATAAAATCGCACATTAAACTGATTGATCTAGTTCACAGTTTGCTTCCTGTTACAAAAATTGTAGTAGAAGTTGCAAGTTTCGATATACAAAAGATTAAGAATCCTAATATTGAAGGCAAACAATACCAACAAAGGGAACAATTAGATTTTTGGAATGTAAGGCAATATGTTCTATGGAGAGATAACTACACCTGTCAACACTGCAAAGGCAAAACCAAAGATAAACGACTCAATGTTCACCACATCGAAAGTAGACAAATAGGTGGAAACGCACCGAGTAATTTAATTACATTGTGTGAAACATGCCATAAGGATTACCACGATGGAAAGATTAAACTGAATTTTAAAAGGGGACAAAAGTTTAAAGATGCTACATTTATGGGTATTATGAGATGGACTTTATACAATAGATTGAAAGATTTGTATTCTAACATTCATTTAACTTATGGATATATCACTAAAAATACAAGGATACAGAACAACCTACCTAAAACACATAGAATAGACGCTCTATGTATTAGTGGTCATCCTCAAGCAAAACAATTAGAGTATTATTATCACATTAAAGAAGTTAGACGACACAATAGACAAATACACAAAGCTAACATTCTAAAGGGAGGAATAAGAAAACTTAACCAAGCACCTTATCTAGTACATGGTTTTAGATTGTTTGATAAAATAAGATACAACGGTATTGAATGTTTCATATTTGGAAGACGTTCAACTGGATATTTTGATATAAGAAAAGTTGATGGCACTGTAATTCATAGAAGTGCGAAAAGCAAAGATCTAATCTTAGTAAGCAAAACTAAAACTCTATTATGGGAAAGGAGGGAAAATTCTGCATTCCTCTCACCATTAAAATGGTGAGTCTCCTGCAGATATTTTTCATGAATAATTGGTTTAAAAAACACGAAAGGCTGATCACTATAATAGTTATAGCAGGTTTTTTAGCAGGTATAGTTTGGTGGTCTGTGGCAACTTATGTATCATCTCGGACCCCTGTGACTACTTCACAAAATGGAAACACCCTGAGGAAAGAAGACTCTGTTTTAGTTATCACTAAAGAAGGCATAGAATTGGATTATCCTTATTGGATTATGAAGAGTGAAGTAGATAACATAACTCAGCAGCAAGCCCAGATCTATCAACAGTATTACGGTCAACAGTTGGATCCTGTTTTTGATTATTTATCACTTGATAATCAGGTGGTAGATCTACTCTTTGACGAAAAAATTGTACGATATTACGCGGAACAAAGCGATCTTTTACCCTCCAATGAGGAAGTGAATAATCAGATAAATACACAAGTTGATCAATATATAACTCAATACAAATCAGATGAAACAAATTGGAATAATATGCTTCAGTACTACGGTAGTGAACAAAATATACGAAACATATTAATTTCGGGTTTACAACAAACAGTGGAAACAGATTTAATAAATAATGCGGTTAAAGACGCAGTCGCTTCAGTTTCTAGGGAAGATGCTCTAGCTTATATCGAACAAAACTTTGAAAGTATAAAGAATGATTATGAAGAAGTTAGAGTACAGCATATACTACTTTCAGATGAAGCAACCGCCAATAGCATCAAGGAAATGATTGCAACAGGTGAGATAACTTTTGAAGATGCTGCTTCCTTGTATTCATTGGATACTTCTAATGCTACTAATTCTGGAGAAATTGGATGGATAAAACATGGGAATTATGAACAAAGTTTTGAAGATGCAGTTTTTAATGGACAAGTTGGCGAAATTATTGGGCCTGTACAAACTTCTGAAGGCTTCCATTTGATAAGAGTGCTTGATAAGAAAATATTTGAAAAGCCTGAAGATATATTTTTGTACGATGATGTATATGCTGAAGTAGAAAGTACAGTTCAAGGTCAAAAGTATGATAATTGGTTGTCTAATTACAAAGAAAGTGAGAACTTTGGAAGGAATTATTACGATGCAAAATTGATGTATATGTACGAATTAACGAAGGCGGGTACAGATGTAGAAAGATTAGAGGAATTAGCGAAAGAACTAGAAGGTATTGTGTTCGAGGGTACTGAAATTTCAATGGAAGTTGATTCTGATTATTTGGCTGTATATACGATGGTTGTAACCCAATTATTGGGTTTATACAGTGATAGAAATACTTCTATAAATCAATATCTTAGCTTATCTGAATTTGTTGATCCAGATATTGTTTCGCTGGGTTTGGATGCCATAAATATTAGGCTCGAAGAATTGAACGCTCAATCATATACGGACGAAAGTACCTCATTATTAGCCGAGATATCGAAATATCAGGATGCTCAAAGTTATCTGAGTTCCAAAGAAACCCTTGAGAATTTTGGAGTAAATACTACAGAAGATGCAAGTGTTGTTAGATCAGAATTACAAACTAAATCACAAGATTACACTGAAAAGTTAAAAAAGGTTTTAGCAGATCTATATGCACAGTACCCTTCTTCTAACTCAGTAGTTCAACTTTATTATCAGTTGAACCCCCAAGATCCAAAAGTAAAGGTTAGCTATTCGAAGTTACAGTTGGATCAGTTGAAACAATATTCCTATTATTTAGGATCTCAATATTTATTTACTCTATTTCAACAACAAATCACTGAGATTTTGGTAAATGTTCAAACAGTTGTTGATTCTACGCAAGCAGCAACCGATACTAAATTAGAAGCATTAGATGTTGGACTAGATTTAACTGATTTGTTAGGGCTAAAGGAAATTAAATTGTCTTATTTGGAAACAATAAAAGAGATCGATCCAAACTATTATACTAATATTGATAGTATGATAGAAAGTTTGCAAAGAGAAATACAAGAAGCAAATAATACTTCTGATACTTCTACAGACACATCTCAAATTGCAACTCAGTCGAATATTCAATAATCGGAATGAAGAAAGGGAGGTATAACCTCCCTTTTTTTGGCTGGGACGGTAGGATTCGAACCTACGAATAACGGAGTCAAAGTCCGTCGCCTTGCCGCTTGGCTACGTCCCATTCATTAAGTCTACAAAAATCATTATAACATATCAATATTATTTTGTCAATACAACCGTTTAAAACTCCTTTGCGATTAGGTATCCATGACTTGTAGCATAGGTTATCGACCGAGTCCATCCGCTACAGTCTCCAATTATTTTTACATTTCCAAAGAAATCGTTGTTTATCTTATTTGCATAAAATTTAACTTCTGCTCCATATAAGAGATTATCTGGGTAAGTAACGCCTTTTACAACTGTTTCTAATCGTTCCAAAAAATCGATTATTGATTCTATAGTACGTCTGGGAAGAGCCAGATTCAAATCTCCCAAAATGAAGTGTTTGGGATCTAACGTAGGTTCAACTCGCCCTAATTTTTTTGTCCTTTTTGAAGCTTTAAAATCTTCATAGCATTGAAGTATAACCTTGTCTCCGCCAGCAAGGATATTGGAAAGCTTTGCGATATAAGAACCGTAACCTACAGGGTCGTTGAAAGGCTGAGTGAACGAATGAGTAACCAAGATTGCAAAATTAGTGTTGGCAGTCTTTTTAGTAGTATTTGCATGACCATTAACCGTTAAAAAGTCGTCGTAACTTTCCAAAGTAACCTCTCCACCAGGATTGTTGCAAAAAGTTCTCACAATATACCCTGTTTTGGTTTTTAATCTAATTTTGAATTCGTACATCTCTTTGTTTAAGTCGTCCACTATATGATTAGGAAGTTCAAATCTGACACCAAGATCAACCTTGTCATTTGATAAGACTAAATCCGGATGATCTTTGACCATATCCGATACTAATTTATGACCTCTTCTCCCAACGGCAACAACAACCTTGTCATAGGTTTTTTCACTTCCACTACTTGTTACTACGGCAACCTCTGGGCCAGGAATAACTTTGATAACTTCCTCACCAAATATAAAATTTATGTTATTGAATTTTGAAAATTCTTCGAAAATGTTTTTTACGGTTTCTATTAGTAGTTCTGTACCCAGATGAAAAAAGTGAGATCTTACGGGTTCAAAATCCGCATCGTAGAACTTTTTATATAGCTCTTCGTTTTCAAAAGAATCGCCTTTTTCTAATTTATTGGAAAGCTCTAATTTTTTATCCTCATCCAGCTTTGCTAATCCAGATTTTGTGAGATAATATTCTACTACTTTCTTTTGAATATTCAACGGGATAACTAAATCTCCCCCCATTTCTTTTGAAATAAATAATTTTCCATCGTATTTCAAACCACCGAATCCTGCACCTTCTAAATTCTCACCTTTTTCATAAATATCTATCTTGTAGTTATCAATCTTTTGCTCTTCTTGTAGCCCTTTTAAGAAACCTATAGAAGCTGCGCCGAAACCTATGATAGCTATCTTTTTCATAAAACTCCCTCCCATTAAATCATTTGCTATCCTACAAAGGTTCAATTTCTATTGACAAGAGTTTATAAATATAGTATAATAACTTAGAATTGCCGAGGTGGCGGAATTGGCAGACGCGGCGGACTCAAAATCCGTTGGGGTGGAGAACCCCGTGCGGGTTCAACTCCCGCCCTCGGCACCAATAAAGGGCATGCGTAAGCATGCCCTTTAATCTTTTATTGAAGTCTTACCTAACTTTAATCGATATTTCTTATTGCACAATAAAATCAATTTTTAATTTATTTTCTTCTATTGAACTCACATTTAGTAATAAACCATACTGGCCTTTCAAATTTGGCACATAATTCTGAAAAATAGGAGTTAAATCTACAAAGGCGTAAGTAACATCCCCTGTTCCAATTCGTTCACTTAATTTTTGGAACAATTCATTCTCTGAAAGCTTTGGTTTATCATTAAGAAGTTTTTGAAGCTCATCGGATTTCATTTGTGAGACCATCAAGTATTCGTCTTTCCAAACATAAAAAGTATTAGTTAAAATTTCTGTTTGATTATTTTGATTTGTAATTTCAGATTCTATATAAAATTCCATCATGTTTTCACTAGTTTTTTTGTATTTTATGTTATTTTCATTCAAAATAGGTATAATTTCGTCTATTTTCGCGTCAGTTTTCAATTTTAAATAGCTCGCGTTAGAAATTGTCGGCATTGCATCGTTACTCGTAGTTAAATCAACGTTAGCTTCCACTCCTTGTGAAAGGGATATTAAATTTTCTACAATTTTGTAATCTACTATTATATTTATGAAATCCGCAAAATTTGTTAAATCTTTTGGGATTAAACCAGAGGTAAAAAATATACTACCCAGGAAGGGATATTCTTGAGCCCCTTTTACAAAGTTTTTATCGATGAATTCTGTTTCTGCAGTTCCATTGCCTCCACCTATTAAGAAGCCATCTTTAACGTAAAAATAGCCGTCTCCTTGATAGTCAGAGGTGTTTATTCTGTAATATAATCCTTTTTTTGTTGGAAGGATTTCTTCAAAATCGGTAACTCCTTTTTCAGAAGAAGAATATACATCTTTATTTTGAACCATTACAAGGTAATTTTGATTTCCGACACTTTGATAGATAGGAGTAAACGGAATCCCGTAATCTTTCAAAGGTTCTAATAGTTTATCTAAATCTGTAGCAAAAGTTTGGGGGTTTTCTAAAGGACCAACGGAGAAGCCAAAAATATAATTATTTTCTTTAGGTTCTTGAACAAAAATCGAGAGATCAACGCTGAGATTATTTAGAAAACTTTCGTAATCTATCTTTAAAGCATTAAAATACATTTGAGCAAGGTTAGAAAGCATTAGTTCGGCGTTAAAAGGTTCTAACAATAAAGTTTTCATAGTTGGCACAGTTTTTAAATCCGTATATGTGCCTTCTAAATCATTTATTAAGACTACCCCTTTGGAATCTGAAGGGACTAATTTTAAAACGTCTTGTGGAAAGATTGTGATACTAAAAACGAAGATTAGTAATAAAAAAGAAAATAAGAATTTTTTCATAATTCGTATAGTGCGATGCTACGCACATTACCTCCTTCTATTTGTTTTTTGATATTGTCTTTATTATTTTACCATAAATTTCCAAAATATTTGAAAACTTTTGTCTAAATTTCCATTAGCAAAGCAAACAATAAAAATGATATTTGATATATAAAACTGTTTTCAAAACTGTATATGTCTATTGAAGGCAAGGATACCTTTTTTCTTAAAAATAAGAATGATAGAATACCTGCAGCAAACAGTAAATATTCAGTCAAAATTTTTAAGATAGGTAAGTCAAAAGGGGTAATCTTGAAATAATAAGTTATATATACAACATTTAAAATTACGAAAATGAACATATACCAGTATTGGTATTCAAATTTTTTCTTATTTACATTAAAAGTGTTTAATAATTTATAAAAGTACATCCCGAAGATGAAAATGTTTACCTCGAGAAAATAGGGTAAAGATAAATTGTCTTTGAGGATATAAAGGCTAAAGGGGAACAATCCTCCCAGGTTCATGAGCAAGAACAAAAGTAAAAAAAATGTATCTAAGGATATTTGTGACCCTTGTAGCTCTTTTAGATTTTTTGTGCCGTTTTTTTCGTATATATCTTCGGCTATCATGAATAAGAATCCTTTGGTGAACAAGTGAAAAACTATAAAATGTGGGAAAAGAGAAGGTTGGAGTAGAATAACCATCAGCCCATAACTCATCTGAGTCATTGTGGAATAAGCCATAAATTTTTTGATATCGTTTTGTAGCAGTGTAAAGATGGAGGCACAAATAGCAGTTATACCTGCAAAATAGTATAGAAAATTTTTAAGTTCAATGGGCAAAGAGGGTGTGAGTAAAAAAATTATAAATAAAGGAAGTTTAACGATCATACCTGACAATATAGGAGAGATTCCTTTTACAGCCTCTGTATGGGCATCGGGTAACCAACCAGAAAGGAAAAATAGTCCACCTTTAGTTAACAACCCTGTAAGAATAAAACTGAATGCAAAGGTATTAATCCCATTTGAAAGGTTGTAATTGAGGTTCAAAGTTCCTGAGTTTGAATAAAGAATCCCTACCCCTATCAAATAGAAATTTAAGGATACTAAGCTCATCATCATGTACTTCAAAGCTGCCCATATTCTTATTTCATTCTTATCGTATGATAATAAAAGAAAGGTTAATATAGAAGCAAGCTCTAAATGAACGTATATGTTGAAAAAATCTCTACTCATAAAGAAACCATTTATACTTCCTGTCAATAGAAGCCAAAGTGTGAAAAATATATGATCATAATTTTTGTAGATTCTAAAAAAGGTTATTAAAGAGAAAAGATTGAATAAAATTAGTAAGAATTTAATAGTAAAGTTAAAGGTGAATTCGATACCTTTAAGTGCGGAATAATTCCCTACTACAAATGAGCCTTCTTGCAAAATAGTAAGAAACAAGAAAGTGAGTATATATGAGATTGTTACCAATAGAGATGTTTTCTTTTTAAAAAAATAGGTCAGTATGCCAAAAGATATGGGTATTAAGGATACAAGTAGAATCATGCTTTGCTCCTATTTTTATGAGATTTTTTAGTGTTTCTTGACTTTCTTTTCAATTTCATCAACTTCAAGGGTCTTGAATTTGGAAGATAAAATCATTGCAAAAACTAACATCAGAGCCAAATTTGCAAATCCAATTACTATAACGGTAAGTAGAAAAGAATGTATGAGGGGGTCAGCGTAACCTTGTAAATGTGTGGTGATAATAGGTGAATTTTCATCGTAAGCCAAAAGAACAAAGAAGAGAACAATTCCTTCTTGGAAAACTCCAAGGTTAATAAATATTAAGATAAGATCTTTTTTTACAATAATTCCAAATAAACCAATAAGTATTACTGATAAGGTGAGGATATAGAAAATATTCATAATAACCCCTTATGTTTTAAAAATCTATACAGAATAGTCCATGATCCACCAAAAACTTCGAAATAAATTAAAAAGTTTAGTAAAATGGCGGATCCTCCGCTAGCAAGTTCCCCGGGATATCCGTTTAGATGGAAATTAGAGAAAATAGAATCTCCCCAAGTATATCCTAATAAACCATATATAATTATGAATAAAGGAACCAACATTTTTAACTTCTCGATTTTAGATTTTATAAACAAGTTTTCTATTTCATCTGTTGGTCTTACCAAGGAAACAGCTAGAAAACCTGTTCCTAAAATAGTCCCTGCAGCAAATCCGCCACCAGGGGCTATATGTCCGGTTATCGCAATATAAAGAGAGATTAAAACTATTATTTGAAAAATTATTGGTGTTATAACCTTTATGATCGGTGTATCGTATATTATCTGCTGGTCATCGGAAGCAACCGTTGGAATTTTCCCTATAAATTCAGAAATGCCAATGATTACCACCGTAAAAACTAATATTTCAAAAAAGGTGTCATATATCCTGTAATCAAGAACAATAGCAGAAACCATATTAGTTGATCCGTTTTCGGCAAGGATTTCAGAAGGTTCATAGGAACTTTTCATATCTCCAACTTTTAAATTTAATGCAAGAACTAAGAAAATAATGATTGTCAAGGTTAAAACAAGGTATTTTTTCATCCTATATACTTCCTAACAAGGTTTTCATAGTATGCGGTGTCACTTTTTATTTCTTCCAAAAATTTGTCGAAGTCCCTTGCTAAAGATTTATCTCTTCTATAAAAGAGTATCTTGTAACTAGTATCTTTAATAATTTCTATCTTTTTGGATAGTAACGTTTCTTCTTCCATAACCATTTTTCTGAATCTTACGGCGTCAATTATGAAATCATCATCCAAATTTTCAAAGTTGTTTGAGTTTAAGTTTGAAATAAAAATTCCTAAACAAGTTTTGTTAGGTTGGCCAACAGCGTATAATTTTGATAATAAGATACCTTTGGAAGGTATTATGTTTTCAAAATTATTATCTTCTAAAATTATTCCTCCAGCCAGAATTTCTCCGTGGTCATTTATGTTTTCCATAGGATCTTTAGCATCAACTTTTATGAAATCAGCATCCAAACCTTTTCTTTCTAAAAATTCCTTGATCAATTCGTATTCAAATCCGTATAAATTTCCTTCTTTTTCCTCTATCATATAAGGTGTTTCGATGTAATAGACCTTTACCTCAGCGGCCTTTTTTATGGCAATTAGATATATAAAAATAACAAAAGCAGCACCAATGGTTATTTCAACAAAAGCCACATCCCGCGCATTCAGAAGAAAAAATAGTACAGAAGTAGCTACAGAAAAAACTCCGTAGCCTATGATCACGTTAACATAGCTTTTTTGTGATAATATGTATAATGAAAGAACGATTAAACTTAAAAACAAAAAAATTATAGAATAACTCACTTGATTTTTCTGCCCACCTTTTCACCTGATTTTGCAGCGTGATAAGCGATTATTGAGGAGATTGCTGGATTTAAAACTAGAATGATGATAGATAACATGAGTAATCTTGCCATGTTTTCTGGATATTTGAGCATCAGTGAGATTATAACTGAGATTATTCCTACTGTGTCTGATATCCCGATAGCTTGAATTTTAGAATAGAAATCCTGCATAGTAAACAATCCTAAAGTTCCTGCAAATAGAAATATAATTCCTATTCCCATTAAAAGGTTGGCAATCATCTTTTATTACCACCTCTTTCAAGGTAAGCGGATACTATTAAAACACCCCAGATGTTAAGAATTAAAAATATAATTATAACATCTAAAAGAAACAATTGATCAGAGGCAAGGGAAAAAACTAACATCAGTATTACCGCTTTTGAAGAAAACGAAGAATAGGAAAGTACCTTTTCCCATTTTGATTTTGACAATATTAATTTAATCAAAATCATAAAAAGAGATATAAGGATGAAAATTTCTAATATATGTATCAGATTATATCGTCCTTCCAAATATCATCTACTCTATGAGCTTCTTCAGGGGTTGAAGAAACTTTATGAACTATTAGTTTATCATCCTCTTCAAATAAAACAAGTGTTTTAGGGGTTAGTGAGATTGAATTTGCTATTGCAGCTTTTTCAAAATCGGATTTTCCTTTAACGTCTATGTGAGATAAACCGGAGTACTTTTTTAAGAGAATCAAGGGCAAAAAAGCAAATGCATTTTTATACATTTTTAAAAGGCTTCCTAAACTGTACACCAATATTTGTATCGTCCCATAAGTGGTATTTTTAAAAAACAAGTTGGTTATTCTAATTGTACTTATAACAACAAAAAATCCTAATACTAGAGAAAGATCGGAAAAATCATTAATTAGAACGCTCCAAATTGTAAATAAAAAAATGTATGCCATATAAAAACACTACCCTTATTGAAAGGCTGGGTTAGGATTGTGATTTGGAATTGTTTTAGCAATGTAATCTACAATTTCTTCCATTGTTTGTTTTATATCGTTTGTTTCAATTGAAAATCCTGCTGCGCGCGGATGACCTCCCCCACCAAAATTGAGAGCAATCTTTGATACATCTGCCCATTTTTTGGATCTCAACGAAACATGATAAGAACCTTTTTCATATTCTTGAAATACGATGGCGATCTCCACGCCTCTGATGGATCGAAGGTTTTCCACAAATGAAGGGGAATCTTTTGGTAAAACGTTGTGTTTAGAGAACATATCCAAGGATAATAAAGAATAAGCAATTTTGCCATTTAAGGCTAGTTTAAGATTGGAAATGACGTCTTTATACAAGTAGATTTGTTCTAATGGTATGTTATCTAATATAGTATTTGAAATATCGCTAATATTTGCTCCTTTTTCAATCAATCCAGTAACATCTTTAAAAACTAAAACGTTGGCATTTTGATATTTAAAGAAGCCGGTATCGGTTGCTACTCCCAATAAATTCATTGTTGCTAGTTCTTTGTCGTATTCAACATTTAAAGAAGTCAAAATTCTGTAAACCATTTGAGCTGTTGAAGCCATCGAAGGGTCTACCCAATTTAAATTTCCAAAATATGTATTTGTTACGTGATGATCGATTAAAAGAACGTGAAAAGCATTTAAATATTTTTCAAATCTTCCTATTCTGTCCGGTGATGAGCAGTCTAAAATTACCATAATATCGTAATTTTTATAAATTATTTTTTCAACATCTTCAAATTTTTTGATCTTCGATTTAACCAAAGGAAATTGTAAAAGATATTCCGGAATTTCATCGTCGATCGCCGCCGTCACTTTTTTTCCTAATTTTTCTAATCCTAAAGTCATCGATACTAAACTACTTACATCATCTCCATCTGGGAGTATGTGGCCTACTATCAAAATATTATCATTTTTACTTATCTCTTCTACAATCTCTTTTAGATTTTCAGACAACTTTTGTCCTCCGTTCTTTTTGATGTTTTATATTAAAATAATTTAATAGCGTTGTATACGACCTTTTCAAACTTTCCCTTTATTTTTTCAGTTATTCTAAGAACATCTTCATGCTTTAGAGGTTGTGGGAGAATACCAGCAGCCATATTGGTAACTGCAGAAAATGAGATAACTTTTAAGCCTACATGATTCGCCGCCATCACTTCTGGTAAGGTTGACATTCCTACTAGGTCTGCTTCATATTTGTCGAACATTCTAATTTCAGAAGGGGTTTCATAGGATGGACCCAAAGTCCATAAATAAGTCCCCTCTTTGAGCTCTATATTATCTTTTTTACATTTCTCGATAACGCTTTTTACCCAATTTTTATCGACAGGCTCAACTAAAGAAGGGAATCTGGGGCCAAACTCATCTAAATTAGGGCCTCTTAAAGGATTTTTAAATGTAAAATTTATGAAATCGACGTCTACCACTATATCACCTGGAGAAAATGTTTTGTTAATTCCACCAGCTGCATTCGTTATTATCAGACCTTTAACTCCTAAATCCTTCATCACATAAATAGGAAAAACAATATCTTTTAGTTCAATTCCTTCATAAGCATGAAATCGTCCTTTTAATATCATGACAGGGATACCTTCTATAGTACCTATGACTAAAGACCCTTCATGTCCTACTACAGTTGATTGTGGAAAAAAAGGAATGTCCTTGTATTCAATCACCTTTGGATTTTCTACCTGGTCCGCTATGTATCCAAGGCCAGAGCCTAATATTAATCCTAAAATTGGTTTTATTTCTGTACTTTCTTTAATATATTGAGAAGCTTTTTCGATTTTAGTGGTCATATGTAAATATGTACCTCCTTAGGGCAAAAAATAAATTTAAAGAGTTAAACTTTAATTTAGATTTCCTATTATTATATGCTTTGATTCATGTGACGTAAGATTGATTACTTTTTCATTAACCAAAATTTCGATCATGTCATCGGTTTTTTTTATTACTTTTAGAGTTAAACCAGGATATATACCTTTGTCCATTATGTTTTTCCGTAATATAGAATCTCCTGAAATATCGTATATTTTTGCAGATTCTGATATATTCAAATCCCAGAGAGAAGTTTTGAAGTCATGAGGCATTTTTTTCTTATAATTTGAAATAAACTTCTTTGCTTCCGTTAATTCTATGGGGTTTCTTTTAAGGAATAACATTAATCCATCTAAAGAAATATAAAAATTATCATTCATGTGGTGCTCAATACCACAAGACAGGGTATATGCCTCTTCTTTTGAAAGTCCTAATACGTTGACAAAAAAATCTATAAGAATTATGTATCTTCTATAAACCTTTTCGGCATTAAGCAACCCTTTTTCCGTAAGTTTTACATAACCATACCGTTCATGTTTAACGTATCCATGCTTTTCTAGTTTTCTAATGGCTTCAACTGAAGAAGCATCTTTTACAGATAATATTCTTGAAATATCTCTTACTCTTGGTATTTTTCCGTCGATATGTAAAATATAAATCGCTCTCAAATAATTTTCCAAACTTTCTGAGATATTTTCAGCCAATATTTACTCTCCTTTTTTCAGTACTTCTCTGATAAACAAGCCAGTTTCCATTCCTGTTTCTATAGTTTTTCCATCACATTCGACTATTGGAAAAGATGAAGTTTTTCCCTTTTTGACTACGGTAGCCTTCTTGCCGTTGTTTAGAATTACCTGGGTTCCTGTTGGGTACAACCCAACTATTGAAAAGAAAACACTTACATAATACGGATCAAAAATTAATCCCGAATATCTTAAGAGAAAACTCATCGCCTCGTATGGGGAGTTCCCTATTTCTATGTAGGAGTCGTAAGCGTCTCCTATTTGTAATATTCTTACCAAAGGACTTATAGCGTTCTCTTTTAATCTCATAAAAATACCAGTTCCGTCGTATCGTTCGTGGTGGGTAGAAATAGCATCTACAATTTCTTTCCCTATATTTTTTTGAATATTTTTTAAGGTTTCATAAGCGGATACAATATGAGATCTGACCGTTACATCTTCTAGGTCTATATAATCAAATATCACTCTTTTTCCTATCAAGCTGTATCCAATGTCATGGAGTAGACACGTTTTTACAAGAGAGTCGAAGAATACATCTGGCATATTCAATTTTGAAGCGATTATTGAGGCGATGATCGATGTATTTATAGAATGAGAATTTAAAGCTTCGCTTCCTATGGCATGAAATAAATTTAATACGACGTCTTCAGTTTTTAAAAATTTCTTATAAATATCTTCTGCAAGAGAATCTAATTCTGAAGGATCATCTTTTAAATACGTAATATCTTTTACAAATTCAAAATGTTGATGCCATTCATTATATGTTTCCTCTTCTACAATAGGGGGAATATTTTCGAATTCTATGGAAATATTTTCTTCGATCTTTTTTTCAATAAAATCATTTTCATCATAAACATTTACGGTCTTTATACCGTGGCTTCTTAACCTGTTAATGTCAGTTGATTTTAAGACAGTTCCTTTTGGAATTAACAAAAGAGATTCTTTAAAAACATCTTCTGCGACTATTTGACCGGGTTTTAATTCATAAAAAGGGATTTTTTTCATAAAAAACACCCACCTTCAGGATTTTATTGATTGTTCGGTGAAAGTATCGAAACATATTTATTGTTAGAAAAAATACTGCTTGCTGTTTCAATAACGTTATAAAGTTCAACCTTTTCTATATTTTTTATAAATTCTTCTATCGTCATGATTTTACCATAATTTACATACAAATTTAAAATATTTAAAGCCATGGATAAATTGTTTTCTACCTCTAACGTTAATTTACCGATTAATCTATTTTTCCCGTAATTGAACCATTTTTCGATTTCTTTATTATTCTTGAGATCATCTACAACTTCCTCTATTTTTCCGAGTAGATTTTCTAGGTTTTTATCAGTTGTTGCTGCATAAAATAATAACAATCCAGCTTTCGGATAAGTTTCATAATCTGATGTGACTTCGTAAGCTAAACCTTCTTCTTCTCTAATTTTTGAAAATAGCAGGGAACTCATTCCACTTCCCAGAAAGGTATTGAGTACTAGTGTAGAGTAATAGTATTCATCTAATTTAGAAGGTGCTTTAAATCCTTGAACTAAATAATTGCTAGCTAAATCATTTTTGTATTTTTTGATGAAGATTTCTTTGTCAACTATCGAAGGACTGGTGATGTTATTTTTAAAATAGTTCAAATTTTCAATGCTCTTTATTCTGTTGAGTTGTTTCAATACCGAATCCTCATCGAACTTTCCTGATATTATGACCACAGTGTTTTCCGGTTGATAGTATTTGTTGTGGAACTCTTCTATTGTTGATTTTTTTATATTCATAACTGTATCTTTGTATCCCATTATAGGTCTTGAAAAATTGTCATCATATACATTAGTGTATAAGTTTTCAAATACTATGTTTATGGGGTCATCTTCATATGAAGAGATTTCTTCTAATATTATACCTTTTTCTTTTTCTATATCTTCTTCCTTAAATAAAGGTTCATAAAGAATCTCAGACATGATTTCTAATGTTTCATTCACTTTTAGAGAAGGTATCTTTGCAAAAAAAACTGTGAAATTCTTTGAAGTGAAGGCATTTAAGACACCACCTACTTCTTCTATTGGTTGTTTAATTTCGAAGGTGTTTTTTCTTTTAGTTGCTCGAAAAGAAACGTGTTCAATGAGATGAGATAATCCTGCATTTTCTTTTGCCTCTTTTGAGGAACCTGCTTTCACACAAAAAAGTACAGAAGCACTCATCATAGAATCCCTGTTGATAAGAATTACATCTAAACCATTGTCTAATATTTCATGAGTATACAAAATTAGTTTTCCCTCCATGTGCTAAAGAGTTTAAAATCATTTTTCTTAAATATTTTGTTTGAAAAAACAGCAAATTTACGATATTTAATTATACCATAACATTATCAATTATATCTAACATATAATACAAACAATTGGATGGATAATTTTCCTAAGTAAGAACTTCGAAATTGGCTGTAAAATTTTTCTCTGATTGTGGTTTATAAAGCAAGTATTGAAATCGTAAGATATTTTAGGAATAAAATAAGGGAAGGGACGAGGCAAAAACGCAAGAACTTTTTAATCCTTAGGGGTATGGGGCGGAGAAAGGGTTGCTTTATATAAATTTTAGAACTTCTAAAAACAATATCTATTACTAATATTAATAAAAACATGCGGTTAAAAAGCCGCACGTTTGATTTTTTAATTTTCTTCTTTTAATTGTTTTAATTGGAATTTTCCTTGGTCTTCAACCTTCATTACTTCGACTTTAACCTTATCACCAATTTTAAAGGATTCAAGTTTGTCTTTCAAATTGGATACATGTAACATTCCAACCTTACCGGGTAACACTTCTACAAATATACCGTATTTTTCGACTCTTTTCACTGTACCTTCAAAAATTCCACCTTTTTCTACTTGTGCGATTAAATTTTGAATGTGATTAATAGCTTCATCAACCTTGTTTGCATTATGGCCAGTTATCTTGACTTTTCCATCATCTTCTATATAAACTTCAACATTGTATAATTCGCTGATCTCTTTAATATTTTTCCCACCGGGTCCGATTACTTCTCCTATTTTTGAGACGGGTATTTTAAATACTTTCATTATTGGAACGTATGGAGACAATTCTTTGCGTGGTTGAGGGATAGTTTCATACATCTTATCTAAAATTTTCAACCGTGCTATTTTTGCTTTTTCTAAAGCCTTTTGAAGAACTTCTTTATTAACCTGACTGGTTTTAACATCCATTTGAAAAGCAGTTATTCCATCTCTTGTTCCTGCTACTTTAAAATCCATGTCTCCTAGGTGGTCCTCCATTCCTAAAATATCTGTTAAAACTACGAAATTATCGTTTTCAAAGATCAAACCCATGGCAATACCCGCAACATGTTTTTGGATTGGTACACCTGCATCCATTAAAGCCAAGGAGGCAGAACATACGCTAGCCATAGATGAGGAACCATTTGATTCTAAAATATCAGAAACGACTCTAATAGTATAAGGGAACTCTTCATCGCTTGGGATAAGGTTTTTATGTGCTCTTTCTGCTAAATGCCCATGGCCAATTTCTCTTCTGCTGACTCCTCTGAGCCTTTTTACTTCACCGGTTGAGAAAGGAGGAAAATTATAATGGAGCATGAATCTCTTTTCTTCGTCGCTGAATATAGTATCAAGAACTTGAACATCCAAAGGAGCACCTAAAGTAACAGTTCCTAGAGATTGAGTTTCCCCTCTGGTAAAAAGTGCAGAACCGTGCACTCTAGGTATCAGCCCTACTTCACAGGTGATATCTCTAATTTCATCACAAGTTCTTCCATCAACTCTTTTGTTCTCGTTAATAATCATTTTTCTCATCGAATCTTGAAGTTTTTCTTCAAAAGCATTTTCTAAGAAACGTTTTTTATCTTCAAAAAAAGCCACACTCCATTTTTCCAAGAAGATTTCTTCAAATTTTTTCATTACGTTCTTTTTATACTCTGATATAACTTTATCCCTGTTTTTTTTACCTTTTGTGAGTAGTACCTTTTTTAACTCTTCTTCGTCTATGAGAGATAGGTAATCTTCAATAAACTCCTCTGGAACTATTTCTTTTTGAACTTCCCATTTTTCAATGTTTAATTCTGAAAGAAACTCTTCTTCAATTGCTATAATTTCTTTTATCTTTTCCTGTGCGAACATCAGAGCCTCTACCATTTCTTCTTCAGAAACTTCCAGTGATTCACCTTCTACCATTGTAACTGCATCTTTGGTTCCTGCAACGACCATGTCAATTTTAGAATTCTTTAGTTGTTCTTGGGTTGGGAAGGCAATGAATTGTCCATCCACGTATCCTATCCTTACTCCCGCAACAATACCATTAAATGGTATAGGTGAAAGATTCAGGGCTAACGAAGCACCTGTTATACCCCATGTTTCTATACTATCGCCATTCAACATTGAAAATACCGTAGTTATTACTTGGACCTCATTGAAAAAATTCTCTGGAAACAAAGGTCTAATAGGTCTATCGATAAGCCTTGCAGCTAATATGGCTTCATCGCTTGGTTTCCCTTCCCTTTTTATAAAACCTCCTGGAATTTTACCAACTGCATAGAATTTTTCTTGAAATTCTACGGTTAATGGAAAGAAGTCCTGACCTTTTACTGTTTCTTCCGAAGCGTCTGCTGTAACTAGTATAGTTGACTCGTTAAAAGTCAGCATCACAGAACCAAGAGACTGTTTGGCAACTTTACCATGTTCAATACGTAATTTTCTGCCAAAAAGTTCTTTTTCCAATACTTTCATTCTCACACCTCCTATAAAAACAAAACGGAGCTTATGCCCCGCTTTTTAAAAAATTTGTTATCAACCTCTTATACCTAATTTATTGATGATTTCTTGATAAACTAAGGGTTTACTTTTTCTCAAATATTTGAGCATCTTTCGTCTTTTTCCTACCATCATCATCAATCCACGTCTACTATGGTAATCCTTTGGGTGTTGTTTCAAATGTTCCGTTAAATGTTTGATTCTAGCAGAAAGAAGAGCTACTTGCACTTCTACAGAACCAGTATCTTTGTCGTTGATTTTAAATTCTTCGATAAGCTCTTCTTTCTTCTCGGGGTCCAATCCTCTAGACATCTTTTCTATAACCTCCTGCAGAATATTCCTTTAACCAAGAAAAGGGGTTACACCCTAAACTGAGTTAAAGGTACTAAACATATTATACAATTATATCTTCATTTTGTCAAATTTACGCATTAGATAATATTACATGTCCGTGAAAAAGATTGGTTAGATCATAATTCGATGTCTTTGAAATGATATCATATCCTTGACTCTTTTGGAAGGAGGCAAGGAAAAAATGGAGGCATTCGATATGGAACTAACCAAAAGGTTGATAGAAAAATATTTGAAATCAAGTAAAAAAGAGAAGTCAGAGATTATTTCAAAGTATTGTGAGTTAACA
>NZ_AZRJ01000010.1:0-34500 GCF_002895495.1 Petrotoga sp. HWHPT.55.6.3
ATGCCTGAAATACCCCACCAATTTTCTTACCTTATCCCCGTTCTATTGTTCCACGTGAGCGTTATCGTTTTTCTTGTAAGGTCTACTCCTTGAAAGTTTAACTTCGTTATTCCCTTTTACCTTTTCAAAAAGCACTTTAAGTATAGTCTTATCGTTATCAGGATGATAATGTAAGACATCAACAGGCAGCTTTGTATGAGCAAGAAGATCCATCTTCTCAACGCTCCTTTGATTTTTACCAAGTCCTGCAGCTCTTGATATCCATTGTGAATAAAGATCCGTATATACAGCTGTCACAGCAAAGGGCCCTGCACTAGATCCTCCATTATGTTCTACAAAATCAACTTCAACATATCCTACCTCTTCAAAAGCATATCTTCCAAAGTTTGCTGAAATTGGTACCTTTTGATATATGAACGCATTACCTTTATGCTTCTTTGTAGATACCTTAGGGAATCTATTTACCATTCTTTTCAATGTACCTAAGGACACCTTCTTTGCTTCTTCTGTCTTTGAAAGTTCATACAGTGAAAATCTGTTATTCTTTTTCAATTCCTCGATGTATACTTCCAACATCGGATGAAGCTTTTCAGCACAAACACATCCAGATAATCCCCAACATTTCCACAATATCACTTCATGAACAGATTCATACTTCTTCTTTGGTCCTCTTCTCTTTTTTGAATTCTTTTGAGTGTCTCTTTCTTGAAACAGATATCTCTTCTTATATCTCTCAAACCTTTTTACGGCTGTAGCTCTTTTTACTTTTGTTAACTCACAATACTTCGAAATAATCTCTGACTTCTCTTTTTTACTTGATTTCAAATATTTTTCTATCAACCTTTTGGTTAGTTCCATATCGAATGCCTCCATTTTTCCCTTGTCTCCTTTCAAAAAGAGTCAGGGATATGATATCATTTCAAAGACATCGAATTATGATCTAACCAATCTTTTTCACGGACAGGTAATATTATCTAATGCGTTTATTTGAAATTTCTTCTATATTGTTGTATAATTTAACGGTTAAAAAATCGTTTGCGTGAGGAGGAAAAACATGAAAGTTTTAGTAATCAACTCAGGTAGTTCTTCGATTAAATATCAACTTCTTGAAATGGATACAGAAAAAGTTTTAGCCAAAGGATTGGTCGAAAGAATAGGTATAGAAGGGTCAAGAATTATCCACAGAAAAAACGAAGAAAAATATGTTATAGAGAAGGTTATAAAAAATCATGAAGAAGGTTTAAAAGAAGTTTTAGATCTCTTGACTTCTGAAGATTACAAGGTTATTTCATCTCTAAAGGAAATAGATGCAGTTGGACATAGAGTGGTGCACGGGGGTGAAAGATTTTCTTCTTCTGTTATTATTGACAAAGAGTCTTTGGATGCAATTGAAATGATGTCTTTTTTGGCGCCGTTGCACAATCCTGCAAACGTCATGGGAATAAAAGCAGCGATGGACCTTTTACCCAATGTGCCACAAGTTGGGGTATTTGATACTTCTTTCCACCAAACTATGCCAAATACTTCTTTCTTGTATGCAATCCCGTATGAGTACTACGAAAAATACAAGATTCGACGTTATGGGTTCCATGGTACGAGTCATAAATATGTTTCAAGAAGGGCAGCCGAAATATTGGGAAAAGATATAAAAACACTTAAAATCATAACCTCACACATTGGAAATGGGGCATCCATTGCCGCTGTAAAAAATGGTGAATCTTTCGACACTTCAATGGGATTCACTCCTTTAGAGGGTTTAGTTATGGGAACAAGAAGTGGGGATATAGATCCTGCCATTGTTTCATTTCTGGCTCAAGAAGAGGGATTAACAGCAAAAGAAGTTATAGGAATATTGAATAATAAAAGTGGAGTCTATGGAATAACGAAAGGTTTCTCAAGTGATATGAGGGATATTGAAGATAAAGCATTAGAAGGAGATAAAGTTTGTCGTCTTGCACTTGACATTTATGAGTACAGGATAGCCAAATATATTGGAGCTTACGCTGCAGCGATGAACGGTGTAGATGTTATAGTGTTTACCGCCGGTGTAGGAGAGAATTCTCCGGTAACAAGGGAAGAAATATGTGAAAAGTATTTAACTTACCTTGGTGTAAAGATAGATAAAGAGAAAAACAATTTTAAAGGCTTAGAAAGGGTCATAAGTACTCCCGATTCTAAGGTAACCGTGTTGGTAGTTCCAACAAACGAAGAACTTATGATAGCAAGAGAAACAAAAGAATTGGTTTCAACCAAAAATTAAATTCTAAAATTTTGTATAAAGATACTAAAACTGTAGAGCAACTAATAAGTTAGCCCTACAGTTTTGTTTTAAGGTTAATAATTCTTAGTTGCTTTAGTTAGAGCTGAATCTATATCCTCAATCAAATCATTAATATCTTCTATTCCAACGGATAGTCTAATCATATCAGGACTTACCCCAGAAGCCAACTGTTCTTCTTCACTCAATTGCCCGTGAGTGGTACTAGCAGGATGAACGGCGAGTGATCGAACATCGCCAACATTTGCAACATGGGAAAATATTCTTAAACTTTCGATAAATCTTTTCCCAGCTTCTACTCCACCTTTTACTCCGAAGGAAAGCATCCCTCCATAACCATGTTTTAGATATTTAACCGCATTTTTATGAGCCTTATGATTTTTCAGTCCTGGATAATTTACCCAGCTCACTCTCGAATCTTCGGATAGGAATTCTGCAATTTTCATTGCGTTTGAGGAATGCCTTTCCATTCTTAAACTCAATGTTTCAATGCCCTGCAATATCAAAAAAGAATTGAAAGGACTTATTGAAGCCCCTAGATCTCTTAACCATTGGGAGCGGGCTTTTGAGATATAGGCAGCATTTCCAAATTTTTTATAAAAGCTTATCCCATGAAAAGCAGGATCTTCTTCAGTTAACATATTAAATTTACCGTTGTTCCAGTCGAAATTTCCACTATCAACAATAATTCCACCAATTGAATTACCGTGCCCGTTCAAATATTTGGTTAAAGAGTGAACAACGATATCAGCGCCAAATTCAAAAGGTCTGCACAAGTACGGTGTCGCAAAGGTGTTATCTACGATCAAAGGTATACCATTCTCATGAGCTATCTTAGAAATCTGCTCAAAATCAGGTACAGAAAGTTCGGGATTACCAATGGTTTCCACATAAACCGCCTTTGTCCGATTATTTATCTTATTTTTCAAGCTATCCACATCGTCAATGTCAAAGAAGTGGGTTTTTATTCCAAATCTACTCAAAGAATTCTTAAATAATGTGAATGTTCCACCATACAAAGAGCTTGCTGTAAGTATTTCATCCCCTTCTTCCATAATGTTTAAGACCGCTATCGCTTCTGCAGCTTGCCCCGAGGAAGTGGCTAAAGCACCCACACCACCTTCCAAAGCAGCAACCCTTTTCTCCAACACATCGGTCGTCGGGTTCATTATACGTGTATATATATTCCCGGATTCTTCCATGTTGAAGAGCCTAAGGGCATGAGCTGAATCTTCAAAGGTATAAGATGAAGTCTGGTAAATTGGTACTACGTTAGCCCCGGTGGTTGGATCTTTTTCAAAACCCGCATGAACCATTAAAGTATCGAAGTTGTGAATTCTTTCTTCCATATCTTTCCTCCTCATTTGTTTAAAATTATAGTAATTTGAGAAACTCTAAAACTTGTGTTAGCGACCCTTCGACCCGCTGCCCGAGCGATAAAATTTTTAACAATAAAGGCAAATGTGTTATAATCAATATCAGCTATAATAAAGTGAAAAGAAAGGATTGAACAAATGAATTGGGTTATACCTATCATTATCTTTTTTGACCAATTAACTAAAAAACTTTCAGAAACGTTTCTTCTGGGAAAAAACATAAAAATCGGATTTTTCCAGTTGACTTACGTTGAAAACACAGGCATCGCTTTTGGACTTTTTAAAGATATGGCTTTGTTTCATGGTATCTTCTCTACACTAATAGTAATTTTTCTTTTTATCTTAAAAGAAAAATATAAAGAAAAATGTAAGTTTTTTACTACGTCTTTTGACTTAGGTATAGCTTTTATTATAGGAGGGGCTTTAGGTAATATCTTTGATAGAATCAGGTTAGGATACGTTGTTGATATGATATATTGGCCAAACTTTTCTATATTCAACGTAGCTGATATATTCGTGACGTTTGGTGGTGTGATTTTATTATACCATTTTTTCAAAAGGAGCAAATATGAAAAAAAGAGTGTACAAAGTTGAAAAGGAAGATGAACAAAAGAGGCTTGATGTATACATCGCCCAAAAAATGCCCACCGAAATTTCTAGAAATCTCATTCAAAACGCCATAATTAAAGGACAAATTACCGTCAACGGGTCTCAAAAGAAACCTCATTACAAAGTTAAACAAGGGGAAGAAATTCAAATAGATTTTCATGAATTGGTAGAAGAAACTAAAGAAGAAAATATCCTACCAGAAAATATACCATTAAATATACTGTATGAAGATGAGGAATTAATCGTTATTAACAAACCTGCTGGATTGATAGTGCATCCAACACCGAGTATCAAGAGCGGTACTTTGGTTAATGCCCTAATGTACCATGTAAAGGATCTTGATAAAACTATGCAAGATCCAAGCAGATTAGGAATTGTTCATAGATTGGATAAAGAAACCTCTGGGGTGTTGGTCGTGGCAAAAAATGTTTATTCTCATAACTTACTTTCAAAAGAATTTAAAGAAAGAAAGACAATGAAATACTATTTAGCCCTAATAGAAGGAACGCTGAAAGAAAAAGAAGGGGAAATAGACCTACCCTTGGGGAGGCATCCTATTTTAAGGCATAAAAGGGCTGTTGTGTACAACGGAAGAGAAGCGATAACCGAATACAAAGTTTTAAAAGAATTTGGAGATCTTGCCACATTGGTTTGGATAAGGTTGAAAACAGGAAGGACACATCAAATCAGAGTGCATTTCAAATACATCGGTAATCCAGTAATTGGAGATTCTTTGTATGGAAAAAATAAAGTCGAAAAAGATCTTCAAATACCAGTAGATAGACAGATGCTTCATGCTTTGAAATTAGGCTTTTATCATCCAAAAAGTAACGAATGGATGGAATTTTTGGCCCCCTTACCCGAAGATTTTAAAAATCTATTGATCACTTTAACAAACCTAAAAAGACAAAATTCTTGATGGAGGGCCCTGCCATTGAAGATCTTAGGACCTGTGATAACTTCAAAAAGCATTGGCAAATCATATCTTCAGCTAAGGGACCTTTTCTCCATAGCAAAAAGATATGAGTACAATTGCATAGTTCTATCAGAACCGCACCCAAGATCATGGGTGAGTTTTATCGTTTATGCCCAAAAGTATAGAATTAAGCCAATAATATTATATGAAACTGCAAATGGTAAGTACTTATTGCAAACAAACAACGATATTAGATCAGCTATAATGCACTACAACGGATTAGGAAACAACTTAAGATTAAAAAAAATCGATTTTGAACTTCCCTATGTGAAGTACCCAACTGACGTTTTAAAAGATATATTTAAAGATGAAGAATCTCTTTGCATCAAAGATAGTTTAAAATATCAAAATGAACTATCTATTTTCTCAAATATAGAAACTTATTACAATATAGGAAACTATAGATTTGATGAATACAAAGTCACTGACTATAATCTAACAGATACTATTTCACAAAAAGACCTAACCCTCGAAGAAAAAAGACGACTATCCTACGAGCTGGACATCATAAAAAAGCTAAACGTAGAAAATTATATTTTAACGGTTAAAAAAATCGTTGACACCGCTAAAAAAAATGGCATCTCGGTCGGACCTGGGAGAGGCTCCGCTGTAGGTTCTTTCTTAGTTTATAAATTAGGAATAACTAAGGTGAATCCTATTGAATACGATCTCCTCTTTGAAAGATTTCTAAACGAATACAGGCATGAATTACCTGATATAGATCTGGATATCGACGCGGAAAGAAGAGTTGATCTAATAAAGGCATTGCAAAAAGAATTTGGAGAAAACAAGATCTCTCAAATCAGGACCTACTCAACCATGAAAATTAAATCTGCTTTAAAAAAGGCAGAAGAATTACTTGGATACAATTTAGAATCCAAAATAAACGCTCCAATAAGAAGCAAAGAGAACATTGATAAATTTAAATCTTTATCACAAAAAGAGAAAACCTTTTTTTATGTGGCTTATTATCTTGAAGGAATAGAAGTGGCAGAGTCTGTTCATGCAGCGGGTTTGATAATCTCCCAAAATGACCTTAGAACCTTTTCTCCTGTGGAAAAAAAGGAAGTACCTATAATAGAATGGGAAATGTCTGATTTAAAATATTTAGGAGTGGAAAAGTTTGACATTTTAGCTTTGGACACATTGACCTTCTTAAAAAGATTACAGATAAAAGAAAAGTACCGAGAGCTTAACGATTCAAAAACTTTCCATTACCTATCTAAAGGTTTGACAAAAGGCATCTTCCAATTGGACTCAAAATTAGGGCAAAAATTAGCCCAAAGAATAAAACCCAAAAATTTTGAAGAGCTTATCTTACTATTAGCCATCAACAGACCCGGACCCCTTGAATCTGGGATGATAGATCAATACGTTAATGATGACTCACCAGAATATTTGAAAAAAATCTTCCCCGAGACAAAGGGAGTTTTAGTTTACCAAGAACAGATAATGAAAATCGCTCAAATCTTAGGAGAATTTTCTCCACAAGAATCAGATTTATTGAGAAAAGCAGTATCTAAAAAAGAGAAAGACAAAATTACAACCTTCAAAAACAAATTTATTACCAACGTCTCGAAAAAGATAGACGAAAAAGAAGCAACTTTATTGTTTTCTCAGATAGAAAATTTTGCTCAGTATGCCTTTAATAAATCTCATGCGGTAGCTTACGCTCACCTCACATACTGGTTATCAGAAAAAAAATTTAAAGATCCTTCCAATTTCTTCTTAGAATATGTTAAAATAAAAGGCATCGATGTTGATATAATAAATGAAGCATCAGTTTTAGGTGTAAAAATAAAGTTGCCAGACATTAGATATCCATTTGGTTTGGCAAGTGAAACAGAGCTAATACTACCTTTGTATATAATTAAAGGAATAGGTAAAAATGTTTCTCAGATATTTGAAGAAGCGAAACTCTTAAGCTTAGAAAATTTTTTTAATTTCATAATAAACAAAAATATCAACAGAAATATTGTGGAATTAATAATCAAATCAGGCGCATTAGATTACTTCAACAACAACCGTAAAAATCTACTAAGAGAGAGTACTCAACGGATGAAAGGAAAAGTTCAACAGTTAGAAGATATAAAAAGTACGTTGTTTGGAGAAATAGAACAAAAATCAACTAAAAAGGTTGAAACAACCTTACAAGATTTAGCCCAGTACGAAATAGAAAGTATAGGATTTCCATTGAGTTTAATGTCTCAAAAAGGGTTATCTAACACGTTGATAGATAAATATCTTTATAGAAAAAAGGTATACCTTGATAGTTATGTCTTCAGAGATTTTATAGTCGATAACTCTGCTATGATCTATTCAAAAGTTTATAACAAAAACCTAAAAAGACTTATTAAATTCATTTAAATTCCAATTTTGAGAAGGGGAAAAATGAAAATCAATATTTTATCAATAGCTGAGAAATACCCTGGTCAGGGGGTGTATTCTGCCACATCGGATCACAAATACATCTTAAAAAAATATAGTGATTACACCATATACGAGAACAAAATTTTAGGAAATTACGATGTTTTACATATTCATACTCTCAATATAAAAAGCTTCTTTTCGTTGTTAAAGAATAAGAAAAATTCTTTTTGTGTCATTTCCGCTCATATAGTTCCTAATTCGTTGAAAGGGAGTATAAAATTCAACAAGCTTTGGTTACCTTTTTTCAATAGATATTTAAAATATTTCTATAACTCTTCTGATTGCATTTTAGCAGTCAGTGAAGAGGCCAAAAATGAATTGATTAAGGATCTCAAGATAAATCCTAATAAAATTGTGATCTTTAGAAACTTTGTTATAAAAGAATTGTTTCTCACAAAACCCGAGGAAAAAGACACTCAAAAATCTTATTTAAGAAAAAAATATGGGTATAATGACGATGATTTCATAATTTTGGGTGCCGGACAGATTCAACCTAGAAAAGGTATAACAGATTTCGTGGAAACCGCTAAAAGATTAAAGAACATGAAGTTCATTTGGGCTGGGGGAATGCCCTTTAAACAGTTCACCGAAGGTTACGAAGAAATGAACAAGTTGATAAAAAAAGCTCCTAATAATGTCAATTTCGCCGGGACTATAAATAGAGAAAAAATGATCGATTATTATTCTTTATCCGATATTTTCTTTTCCCCTTCCTTTCATGAAACCTTTGGTTTAGTCGTAATTGAAGCAGCTGGAAGTGGTTTACCTTTAGTACTGAGAGATTTACCAGTTTACAAACAAATATTTTCTCCATACTATTTATCTGGTAATTTAGTAGAAGATTTTGTTGAGACAATCAAAAAGCTTAATATTAACAAAGAGTTATACGCTGAATACGAGAAAAAGTCTTACATCTTATTTGAAAATTATAGCGATGAAAAAGCCTTTATAAAATTAAAAAATATCTATGAAGAAGGTATAAAGCAAAAAATCCATACAGGAGGAAAAAATGTCTGAGGATAAAGGCAAAGACAATGAAAACGCACTTAGTAGAAAAAAAATAATCGTTAATCTAATCGTTGTTTTAATTATTGGTTTAGTTATCAACATTGTGATCTCTTTTTTTGCTGATTTCCAAGAAACCTTCGCCACCCTTAAAACAATCAATCTACTCTTTGTTGTGAAGGTTTTTGTAGTTTTTTCTATGGCTTATTTGATCGATTTAATAAGATTGTACATAGTCACCTTAAGTTTTCACAAAAAAATAAAGTTTAAAGATGCCCTATACAATACCATTTCATACTATTTTATGTCAAATATTACCCCGATGGCTAGTGGTGGGCAACCATATCAAATATACCATCTTACAAAATTAGGAATAGAATCCACTTTAGCTACAAATATAGTGTTGTCAAGGCTTGTAGAAAATCTACTGTTCTCTTCTGCCGTTATCTTAATTTTCATAAGAAGAGTAATGAATATTTTAAGCAGAATAGGAACTGGAAAATATATACTTATTATTGGTATTATAGCCGCTTTAGGGTTCTCTGCTTTGTTAATTTTACTATTTTTAAACCCAAAATTGATATATAAGTTGTTTAATTTTTTACTAAAGATATTTCCATTAAAAAACAAATCGAAATTCGAACAAAGATTACAAAAATTAGAAAATTGGTTGGAAGAGCTAAAGTTAAGTATCAAAACGCTATGGATCGAAAAGGCACATATAGTTACAATAGACTTTATACTTGGAGGTTTCATCGTTTTTTTTCATTCTTTAGGTTTGCACATTACACTATCATCAATTACGTCAGGAAGTTACAGCATTCTTGAAGTATTCATACTTTTTATAATAATGAACTTTGTCGTCTATTACATACCTACCCCAGGGTCCTCAGGTGGGGTAGAAGCATTGTATGGTATCGTTCTTGCCAGTTTCATGCCTGGAAGATTCGTTTCTACTACTGTACTGTTGTGGAGATTTGCAACTTATTATTTACAAATAGCCTTTGAAGGGGTAATCTTACTTATGACAAGGACAAAAGAAAAAAGATTTTCAACTTAATTAATATACTCGTTCCTCAAATCGATTAATCTTTTATCCTCTTCCAAAGATTTCAACCTTATAGTTTTATTTTTTAAATTATGCATAGACTCTATTTTTCTTACGGTTGCACTCTTACTTCTCATCGTAAGTGTATGAGTGTAAGCAAAACCTTTTACAAATTTAACCCCTTTTAAAAGATCTCCATCGGTTATACCCGTAGCAGAAAATATTACATCTTCCCCACCAACTATTTCATCGGTATAAAAGATCTTTTCAAGGTCCCAACCTTCTTCCTTGATCGATTGCTCTTCAATTCTATCCCTTGCCCACAATTTCATTTGGATTTCTCCACCAAGCGTTTTTAAAGCAGCAGCCGAAAGTATCCCTTCAAGAGTTCCTCCAATACCAATATAGATATCCACCCCACTATCGGGAACCGCGGTGGCTATGGCAGCTGTAATATCTCCATCACTTATTAATTTTATTCGTGAACCAGCTTCTTTAATCTCTTCTATAATTTCTTCATGCCTTTGTCTATTCAAAATAACAAAGGTTAATTCCGTTGGTGCAATTCCCAAAACCTCGCTCGCGATTTTTATATTCTCTTTAATAGGTTTTCTCAAATCCAATTTACCTTTTAATTCACGACCTACAGCAAGTTTCAAAGAATAAAAAGTCGGCAGTATTTTAATACCTCCCGACACGGTGGCGGCAACACAACTTATGGCATTTGGAAGACCGAAAGCAGCTAATTTCACACCGTCTATAGCATCAACAGCTAAATCCATTTCAGAAGTGTTATCTTGCCAACTACCCACTTTTTCACCAACGTACAACATATTTGAATTTTCTTTATCGTATTTACTCATTACTATATTCCCTTTAAAGTCTATGTAATCAAACATACCTCTCATAGCATCAATGGAACTATGCTTAATCATTTCCAGATTGCCACAACCCAAGTATAAACTACTCATCAAAGCCGATGCTTCTGTAACCCTTACAAAATCCATAGTCAACTCTGGATAAATCTTCTTTTCCATAAAAACCCCTCCTCACAAAATTTTGTTATTATCTTTAGGAATTTCAAAACTATAGATGGCGCCCTTCCCCCGCTCCCCACCCATAAGGATTAAGAAGTTTTCACTCTTTCGCCCTGCAACTTTATCTTTCTTTAGCGTTTCTATTATAATATTTTTATACTTTTTAAACAAATAATAAAATTGAAGAAAATTAAAGTTTAAACATCGTAATCAATTCTATTTCGAAATATTTCTTCCTAATCATTTATAAACGGATTATTTGAGTATTCATAAATCAGAACTGCATGAAAAATTATTTAACTGTGCTTATTTTCAAAAAAATATGGTAAAATTTTATTGGAGGTGATCTAATGGACCTAACAGAGTTAGAAAAAAGTTTAACTTTTCAAAAGAAAAGTGTATGGAGCAAAAGAAGCAAAGAAGATATCGATAGGTATACTTCACAGTACAAGGATTTTATCAACTTTTCTAAAACTGAAAGAAAGGCAGCTACATACTCAGTGGAGCTCCTTGAAAAAAACGGTTTCAAACCTCTTTCTTATTACGTGAACTCTGGAAAGATAGAGAAAGGTGATAAAGTTTACTTTGTAAACAGAGACAAAGCGGTATTCGCTCTCAAGTACAACAATCCTTTGAAGGATGGTATCAACATAGTAGGTGCCCACATAGATTCGCCAAGGTTTGATTTGAAACCCGAACCAATAGTTGAAGATGAGAATATTGCGATGGCAAAGACTCATTATTATGGTGGTGTAAAAAAGTATCAGTGGTTCAACATACCGCTTGAATTACATGGCGTAGTAATAAAAAACGACGGCAGTAAAATAGAAGTTTCCATAGGTCAAGATGAAAACGACCCCGTATTTGTAATATCTGATTTATTGCCACATCTCGATAGAGATTTAGCTAATAAAAAGGTTTCGGAAGCATTTGAAGCAGAAAAGATGAATTTGCTAATTGGTACTACTGCCATTTCCTACGATGAAACCGATAAGATTAAAAATCCAGTTAAGTTAAATATTTTGAAAATCTTGAACGATAAATATGGAATCGTAGAAGAAGACTTAGTTAGTGCTGAATTGGAAATCGTTCCTGCCCTTCCTGCCAGAGATGTAGGATTAGATAAGAGTCTTTTAGCTTCCTATGGTCATGACGATAGGGTCTGTGCCTACACAGGACTAACCGCTTTAATTGATGCACAAACTTCCGTCAAGAACCCAGCGGTTTTGTTAGTTGATAAAGAAGAAATCGGCAGCGATGGAAATACAGGTGCAAAAAATCATTTCTGGATCTACGTGTTGAAGAAAATTGCCGCTTTGGCAAAAGAAGAAGAACTACTTCAAAATATAGAAGAAATCCTTACAAATTCAACTTTACTTTCAGCGGATGTGTCAGCAGCTGTAGACCCAAACTACAAAGAAGCTCATGATTTATCCAACGCTCCAAAACTTGGTTACGGTATAACTCTTATGAAATACACAGGTTCAGGAGGCAAAGGAAGAACAAACGATGCAAATGCTGAATTAGTAGGAAAAGTTAGAAATCTTTTCAACCAAGAAGGCATATCTTGGCAGATAGGAGAATTGGGAAAGGTTGACAGAGGCGGAGGAGGAACCATAGCGCTTTTCTTTTCCGAAAAAGGTTTGGACGTTTTGGATGCCGGCGTGCCGCTTTTGGGGATGCACTCTCCGTATGAAGTGGCATCAAAAGCGGATATATACGAGACTTATTTGGCGTATAAAACTTTTTACGAAAAATTTGGAAAATGAAAATTTTTGTGGGAAACTCAGCAAATGCGATGGAATTCTTTGATTTTGATTTAATATTATCAACCTCAGGTTGGTCTTTAAACGACCAATCTGAGATTATTGCTATCAATAACAAAGAGTATGTAGAATGTTATATAAACAGGAACAAAACATACTTAAACAAGGATAATAGATTCCTAACAGAAAAAGATGTTTTGTTATCTTTTGGCTTTACCAACGATGCTTTAAATTTTGAATTTTATTTCTTGAACCTTTTGTATCAAGTGGATTTAATCGTTCTATCTTTGAACTTCTCTGAAAGTTTGGAAAGAAAAGCCCTTTTACACATACAATCAAATTTGAGAAGTGTAAAAATCCCGTCGATAATCATCAACACAATGAAAAACGAATCTACGGTATCCTACATCGTTCCCAATTACAAAAACGAATTCGTGATCAAAAACGCTATATATTTCACACTCGATTTTAAAAAGAGCAAAAATTATACCAATTCTTTTGGGAAGTATTTATTAGATTTGAAAGAAACGATTCACACCTATGATGTCAAGGTGTTGAGGTAAAAAATGAGATCACAAGATCTGTTCTTGAAGCTACATTATAATTTTCTTAAAAAAGAATTATTTGAGTCTTTAAAAACAATCAATGAAGAACCGAAAAGTTATAACAAGAACAGCTTAGGTATATACGTAATAAAAAAATTGGCTCCCAAAAGCATAATAAAATATTTTGCTGATGGTATTAATCAAGGCTTTTATATCTTTTTTTTCTCATCTAACAAAAACATCCCCTACCGCAAATTACATTTAATTTCTGAAGTTGTCAATATTTATGGAATTCATTTGATCCTATTTCTAAAAAACGATATTCTCAAACTTTTCAACAATCAAGTTATCTTCATAAACCAGGAAAGAAGTTTAACTCATAGATTATTCTCAATAAACTCTTATAAAATCTCTTTTATCCTTCCAGAAGAAATGATAAATCCCGCTGTTATAACAACTTTGAAGATTCAAGAAGTTGACTTAGTATTCAGCAAAAGTCCTGTGGCTGGCAACAATCAAGACTTAGCTAATAATTTGCTTGCATATGTTCTAACAGATCAAAAAATATTTTCCCCTTCTATTCTAGAGGAAGATAGAACCTCATTGAAAGAAAGGGAAAAAATTTGGCTCAACTTAAGTTATTTAAAGGCTATCAAAGATAATTATTTAGAAAAAAATTACAACGATTTGCAGAGGATAAAAACAAAAATAGACCTAATTCAAAGATAATTAAAAAGCCATTTACTTTCTCTTTGAAATATTGACCCTCAGAAGATTCTTCTCAATTCTTGTTTGTAATTTTATTTTTTTAAATTGATCTTCCGTTGCCTTAATCTGTTCTTGGGCACTTTCCATAGCTTTCCTTGCGGCTTCAACATCTATATCTTCCGATCTTTCAGCAGCGGTGGTAACAATGGTCATTTCCTCCCCCGTCATCTCCAAAATACCACCATGGATGGCGAAACTCTCAACTGAGTTATCTGCTTTTTTTATCGATACTGGAGCAATTCTCAGAGAAGTCACTATTGGCAACCTTTGAGTTAAGGTTCCCATAGACCCCTCTTTTGTTTTAAATTCTACATACTGAACGTCTTCTTCATACTTTACCCCTTCTGGGGTAACAACTTTGAATTTAAATATTTATACCACCTGCCTTACAAACACTTCATTCATTCATTTTTTTCGCTTTCTCTACGGCTTCTTCTATCGTACCCACCATGTAAAAGGCGCTTTCAGGTAAATCATCATGCTTCCCTTCAAGTATTTCTTTAAAGCCTTTGATAGTATCTTCTACATTAACATACTTACCCGAATAATTTGTAAACCTTTCTGCAACAAAGAAAGGCTGAGTTAAGAATCTTTGAATTCTTCTGGCTCTATTCACTATCTGTCTATCTTCTTCTGATAATTCTTCTATACCCAAAATCGCTATTATATCTTGTAAATCTTCATACCTTTGCAAAACTTCTTTGACTTCTCTTGCAACCGAGTAATGATCTTGGCCAACTACATTGGGATCCAACATCTTTGATGTGGAATCTAATGGATCAACTGCGGGATAAAGTCCCAATTCTGACTGTCTCCTAGAAAGGTTTATATTTGCGTCCAAATGGGCAAAAGTAGTGGCAGGTGCGGGATCCGTGAAATCGTCCGCAGGAACATAAATAGCCTGAACAGAGGTAATAGATCCATCTTTTGTGGATGTTATTCTCTCTTGCAACTGTCCCATATCCGATGCCAATGTTGGCTGGTATCCTACAGCAGAGGGCATTCTTCCGAGTAAAGCCGACACCTCTGATCCTGCTTGTACAAACCTGAATATATTATCTATGAAAAGTAAGACGTCTTTTTTTTGCCTATCTCTAAAGTATTCTGAGATAGTCAACGCGGTTAGAGGAACTCTGAACCTCGCCCCAGGGGGTTCATTCATCTGACCAAACACCAACGCCGTGCTATCAATAACCCCTGTCTCTTGCATTTCCAGCCAAAGGTCGTTACCTTCCCTGGTTCTTTCACCTACACCTGCAAATACAGAGATCCCTTGGTGTTCTTTAGCTATATTTCTTATAAGTTCCATAACAAGAACGGTCTTACCTACTCCAGCTCCACCGAAGAATCCTATTTTCCCGCCTCTCGGGAACGGAGCCAAAAGATCTATACATTTAATACCCGTCTCTAAAATCTCAATCGATGTATCTTGTTCATTTAACGATGGAGGGTCCCTGTGGATTGGCCAGTACTCTTCCCCTTCAACCTCTCCTTTTTCATCGATAGGTTTCCCCAAAAGGTTGACCATCCTTCCCAATGTGCTATCTCCAACTGGAACTTTTATAGACTCTTGCGTGTTAATAACTTCTTGCCCTCTTCTTATACCATCGGTAGAATCCATCGCAACACATCTAGCTGTATCGTCTCCGATTAATTGCTCAACTTCAAGAACTAATTCTTCTCCTGAGTATTCGTTTTTTACCTTTAAAGCATCGTAAACGTTAGGTAGTTGGCCCTCGGGGAATTTCACATCGACGACAGGGCCAATAACAGATATTATTTTACCTTTTTGATCTTGCATCGCATTACCTCCTATTGCATATTCGCCCCATTAACAATCTCTATCAACTCTTGGGTAATAGAGGCTTGCCTTTGCTTGTTGTATTCAAGATTCAACTCTTCTATTAAATCATGTGCATTATCCGTGGCGTTTTTCATTGCGTTTTGTCGGGCATGAAGCTCACTCAACTTGGTTTCAAATAAAAAGAGATACATTTTAGAGAGAAGGTACTGATACGCAGCATCCTCAAATACTTTCTCTTCCTCAGGTTCATATTCGTATCTGGCATCTATTTCAAATTTATCTTTTGCTATTGGAAGCAGGTCATAAGTTTTCGGTAACTGTACCAAGGCATTTTTTAACTCTCCATACACAACCTTCACCTTGCTAATCCCTTTATTTTCCATAATTTGGAAAATAATGTCAAGCAAATACTCCGCATGATCAACCTTTGGAATGTCGAATAAATTTATCTCTTTTTCCAAGACTGTTTCACTCTTTAAACCTGAGTACCCCTTTGCACCCAATGCAAAGTATCCTTTAAAATCTTCCAGCTTAGACTTCACCCTTAAAGCTTCTTTAACTAGATCAGATGGAAAAGAGCCGGCTAATCCCATGTCTGGGGTGATCACAAAAATTAAAGAACCTTCACCATTTTGAGTGTACAAGCTTTCTTCAACAAAGGGAACTTTTTTCAGAATTCTTTCTGCGTAGTTAGAATAATCTTTTACACCTTTCCATCGCTTCTGTATTTTGTTGAGCCTAGCTGTGGCAACCATCTGCATGGCTCTTGTTATTTGCATAGTAGATTCTGTAGAGGCGATCCTTCTTTTAATGGCTCTTAAATTACCACGACTCATTTAAAATCACCCCAATCATCTAAACACATTCAAAAATTTTGAGATTGCTTCATTCAGCTCTTTCTTTATCTCATCTGTTATGTCTTTACTCTCTCTTATCTTATTTAAGGTATCCCTATAATTTTCTTTAAGATAAGCTAAAAATTGTCTTTCAAAATCACTTATTCTATCTGTAGGGATCTGATCCAAATAACCTTCATTGGCAGCGTAAATAACAGCAACTTGTTCTTCCATCTCCATTGGTGAATACTGTGGTTGCTTCATCAATTCAGTGAGCTTTTCCCCTTTTGTTAGCTGTTTCTTTGTTGCCTCATCAAGATCTGCAGCAAACTGAGTGAAGGATTCTAACTCTCTGTACTGTGCTAAGTCTAATTTTAAAGATCCGGCTACCCTTTTCATCGCCTTGGTCTGAGCATCTCCACCGACCCTTGAAACAGATAAACCTATGTTAACAGCAGGTCTTACCCCTGCATTAAACAACCCTGTTTCTAAATAGATCTGACCATCTGTTATAGAAATAACATTGGTAGGGATATATGCAGAAATATCGTTCGCCTGTGTCTCGATTATTGGTAAAGCTGTCAAAGACCCATTTCCATAATTTTCGTTCAACCTTGACGCCCTTTCCAACAATCTTGAATGCAAGTAAAAAATATCTCCGGGATAAGCTTCCCTTCCAGGTGGCCTTCTAAGTAATAGAGATATTTCTCTGTAAGCAGCGGCATGTTTGGTTAAATCGTCGTATATTACCAACGCATCCTTACCGTTAAACATAAAATACTCTCCAATTGCTGCACCGGCGTAAGGAGCAATATACTGTAAAGAGGCAGGATCTGAAGCATCTGCTGCCACTACTACGGTGTAATCCATTGCACCATACTTTTCTAAATTATCGATAGTTCTTGCCAAACCTGATGATTTTTGCCCGATAGAAACATAAATACAAAAAACATTTTTCCCTTTCTGATTTATTATCGTATCAGTAGCTATAGCGGTTTTACCAGTTTGTCTATCTCCGATTATAAGTTCTCTTTGACCTCTTCCTATAGGAATCAATGCATCCAACACTTTTAATCCAGTCTGAAGAGGGGTATCAACAGGTTTTCTCGTTACAACACCCATTGCCTTCCTTTCAATAGGATAAAAATCATTAGTGTTTATTTCACCCTTTCCATCCAATGGCATACCTAAAGGGTTAACCACTCTACCTAGCATATTTTCTCCAACAGGTACTTCTATTATTCTGTTGGTTCTAACTAATTTGTCTCCTTCTTTTATTCCTTTGTAATCTCCCAAGGTGATTATACCAACGTTATCTTCTTCTAAATTCATAGCTATACCGTAGATCTTTTCACCTTCAGATGTTTCTATTTCAACCAATTCGTTGGTCATAACATCCTTCAAACCGTAAGCCCTCACGATACCATCGCTTACCTGCATTACCCATCCTATTTCTTTTATCTCACCACTTTCATAACTTTTAATACGTTCTTCTATTACTTTCGTTAACTCATCTGGATTAACTCTCAAATATTTCACCTCCACTAACTGGGGCATAGGCGGATTGAATGTTCTCTAAAAATCCTTTTACGGAGTAATCAAAGAACTTATCTCCGATGTATAACTGTAATCCACCTATAAGATCTTCGTTGAATTGTGTTATCAACTTTATTTTTCTTCCTGTTTTATTTTGAATAGTTTGTTTAACCTGATTTATAATTGTATTACTTACTTCATTCGGAAGAACAAGTCTCACTTCCACAATTTTCTCTCTCTCTAAACTCTCTTGATACAAAATATGAGACATAAAAGGAATCAAATTTTGACGCCCTTTATCCACTAAAACTTCTAAAAATTGAACAAAAATAGTATCATCAAATTCTGAGACATCTTTCAATTTTGTAACTATATATTTTGGAGGAATCAACGGACTATAAACCATATCTCTAAGAGTTTCGCTACTTTCGAGAGCCTTTTTTAACCTTTGAAACGCTTCTACATAATCATCTAATCTTGAAATTTGACCCCTTTCTTCCAAAGTATCCAAGAGGGCTTGGGCATACTTTGAAGCCAAAAAATAAGAAGCTTTCATTATAATTCCCCTTTGTCTTTCAAATTGTTTATAGCCCTTCTTATCAACTCTTCGTTCTTCTTTTTATCGATCTGTTCCTTTAATATCATAGAAGAAATAGCAACAGCTAGAGAAACGATTCTCGATTGTAATTCTCTTGCTGCACTTTCTTTAATCTCTTCAGCCTCTTTTTCTGCTTTGTCTAAAATAAACTTCCTTTGCTCTTGAGCTTCTTCTTGAGCAGCCTTGATTATAGATTTAGCTTGTTCATCGGCTTCAGATAAAATTTCACGCCTTTTGTCATCTACTTCAGCTAGTTGCTTATCCAATTCTTCTTTCTTTGATTGGGCTTCTAATCTTAATTTTTCAGCCTCATTCAAATTCTTCTCTACTTCTTTTTTTCTTTTATCTGTCATATCAAAATACGGTTTGTACAACAGTCTGTACATAAGAAACATAAAAGCCAGAAAACCTACTAGATTTACTATTGATGTTAAGTTAAAAGATATCATACTCTCACCTCTTTGGGGGGAAACTAAAAATTCTCAGCAAAATAAACACTTAAGGAAGAACAAACAACAAAATCAAAGCAACAACCAAAGAATAAAGACCGGTTGACTCTGTAACCGCCATTGCCAATAACATCCTCGTTGTTAAATTCCCACTCATCTCCGGCTGCCTTGCCATAGCGTCCATTGCGTGCGCACCAACGTTACCTTCTCCAACACCAGGACCTATAGCTCCTATTCCCATTGCAACGCCTGCTCCCAATAACTTTCCTAAATAATATAAACCCCATCCAATGGAACCACCTTCAGAAACTAAATTTTGAAGCATAGTAGATAAATCCATCTTTTTCTCCTCCTTAAACTAGTTTTTTCAGATTTAATAAATTTTGTTTTATTCTAATAAAGAACCAATATACGCAATAGTTAACAAAGCAAAAACAAAGGCCTGAATGAGCCCAATAAACCAACCAAAAAAACCCCATAAGAAAACTGGCAAAAGAAAATATTTCAGCATATAACTAATAATCAAAACCAATATCCCTCCACCCATGACGTTACCAAATAACCTTAATGAATGGGAAATTGGTTTAGCTAATTCACTTATTATGTTAATAGGGAACAACAACGGGTTTGGCTCAAAGAAAGATTTAAGCCATCTCAGCACACCTTTGGACCTTGCAGCAAAAAAATGACTGACCACTAAAACCATCAAGGCATATGTAAGATTCACATTTAAATCGGAGGTAGGTGTGTACCAGGTATCCGTGAATAATTGCAGATTTAACCCATTCTCAACAGGAACAACGTTTATTCCAGGTATTCCTCCAAGTACGTTTGAAACAGCTATATACAGAAAAAAGCTCATAGCTATAACGAAAGTTTGTTTCCTATACTTAGGATTGGGAACAGAATCTTCCACCATTTCCCAAAAATAATCAAAAAAGGTTTCTACAGCAGCCTGTAAGCCTCCGGGGATTCGCTCAAAATGTATGCTCCTTGCAACTAAAACCAACAGAAACATAATCCCAAATGACATAATTAGAGTCATGGGGTTCAATTGACCAAAGAACCCTCCATCACCAAAATAAACTATCCATCTATCCCCAACACCTTCTAAACTCATGTCAAAAACGAAAAAATTAATTAATCCCAAAACTATATAAGCACCAAAAAGAAAGATGGTAAATTTCTTCAATCTATCGTTCGTCAAAAGAACACCTCCTCCAACTACTTACCAAACTTATTTATATGATAAAAATGGAACTATCTTCAAATTTATTAAACCGACAAAAGCCAACAAAAGGGCATAAGCTGAATTAAAGGCAGCGATTCCCAATATCACACCATACAAAAGGTACCTCATAAAAAAACCGGGTAAAATCTTTTTAGGCTTTGAACCAACCGTCATTTTTTTAATCTCTTCTGCAAGTGAATAAAAACCTATAACTGCTCCAATTCCTCCCCATAAAACCCAAAGAGCTTCTAAAGAAAAGAATAAAGAAAGAACTAAGGCCTCAATCAGAATTAACGTTATTGTTTTCATTTCTATCTCTTTCAGCTTTTTTTTCAGCTCTTTCATGTTTCTCTACCTCTTTCAAAAGCTCCCTTATACCTGAATATAATCCAGAAATTATCCCTAAAAACATCAACAAGACCATCCATATCTGCTGGTCGGTAAACCTGTATATTAAATATCCTATCAAAAGACCAACAAATATATTTGACAGAACTATTACAGCAAAATAAATGATCATATTCAAATAACCTAGTGAACGTAGATCGTGTTTTTTCACAATTAAGCCTCCAAAAAAACAACCATAAACAATTATACTATTTATTTGCCAAAATTTCAATTATTTTTAAAATAGCTTAGGCGGGTGCTGGGCAAACTCAACTTCTTTTTCTTTTTGGGTGGGTAATGGAGCAAAATTAACTCCTTTTTCCTTATGGGCGGGCTGCGGGGCGAAGGGGCGCTATAACAACTAGAGAAGAGACAACCAATTTGGTCGTCTCTCAATTTTTTAAAATATAAAACCTAGATATTTCCTTAAAAATATTAATTAGAAAATGTAAAACTCCTTCTCAGCAACAATGGTTCACCATTCTTCTGTTCAATAGTTACTACCACTTCCCAGTCACCTACATCCAAAACTTCGTTAATTTCTACCGCTATTGAAGGATACGTAAACGCTTGTGTGACCATCTCTCCTTTAGCTGGTACCTTTAAAAACAAATCTATAAAAATTTGAAAGTTATCTTTGTTTATACTGATATTATTCAAAGAAAGATCGTACCCTCCAGTTTTTCTTTCACCTGCACTAATACAAACAACAAAAGGAACTCCAGTTACATTGTTAACTACAACATCATCTTTTTTGATTATTACATCGGGTGTCTGGCTCTTGTAATAACAATCTACAACCTTATAATTCTCCATACCTTCTCCTTTATCGAAGTTATAAGCTTCTACAGACTTTTCCCCTATTTCTACCCCTTGAATAGATTCTTGAATAACTTCTTGTTCAACCCCTGTTTCATTTTGTAATGGTGGGGATAATAAGAAAAACACAGAACCAACCGCCAAAGCAATCAAGGAAATCACTAAAATTATCTGAGTTGTTGTCATTTTAAAAAACCTCCTCATTTGAAAATCACATCTTTCTCTTAAATAAAATTGGGATCCGAAGACCCCAATTTTATTAACAACATGAACTTAGAAGATAGTCCAAGGTATTCCTAATCCTCCATATTCGTCTATAAATCCCATACCTTCTTGGTTAATTGGTATTCCAACTGGAATAGATTCACTGTTTATTTGAATTTCTCCACTTACACCAAAAATGTTACTCAACACGATGTCATCTAACCATGCAGTATCTTCCCAATCACTAACACTAACATCTTTTTGATACTCAAATCTTAATGTATGTGAACCACTATCTAACACGGCACTATAAGTCGTCCAATCTACTTCTCCACTCAACCTAAATACCTTTTCTCCATCGATATAAAAATTGAAGAAATCATAGTTCCTTTCAGAAGAAACTTTCACCTTGAAAGAAATTGCTGCGTTTGTATCAAGAGTAAATGTGCTTTCTAACCAACTTACTTCCCTATTGTCTATATCGCCAAATTGAAGGACTTTGTTTGTAGACGTGGATGGATCCGTTGTGATGAATGGTACCGCATCTCCTCCAACTTCCCATCCGAAAAATTCATGCTCAAAATCTTCATCTTCAAAATCTTCTTCTTCGACTATTTCTCCTTCAGGAATTTCTCCAACGTAATCATAAGCTAAGTAGTAATAATAACTGCTTTCATCTACATAGGGCAATAGATCAATACTAATTGCTGCATTACTTGGAAGTTCGAATGTCTCTATTATATTTCCGTAACCATCTAACAAATACAGTGTAAGTGTGCCTCCAAATGAAAGATCGGTTGTTAAATCTGCTTTGAATTGAGTTGTTTCAAACTTTTGAGTATAGGTGGTAACGGTTGCTTCTTCAGGTAGAAGTTCTATTGATTCGTACTCAATTGGTTCAACTTCTACTACATCCGAATAACTTAGCTCTTCTTTCATTCTCCAATTTGGTGCATAGGAATACAGATACTCTGGTCCACCAATAATTATTTCATATTCTCCTGGTTCAATTCCCCCAAACAACTCGTATCCGTAATCATTGGTCTTTCCATAATATCTTTTTCCAGTATCTATATTTTCTAAGGTTACATTAACTCCTGGTAAATAATAACCACTTCTTTCCGAGACTGCTTCAACAACCAAAGCCCCTGCTTCGTAATTAGTTGGATCAAGGTCCAGACTATCTGAACTAATTCTTCCATATCCGGCAGCAGTATCGTAATCATCTTCTTCAATATCCACTGCTCCCTCTTCGATCATCTTTCTTATTTGGTACACGTTTGCATCTGGATATTCTTCTTTAATTAAAGCAGCTAAGGCAGAAACATATGGGCATGCCATCGATGTGCCAGCCCAATAAGCATACGGTTCACCTTCTACTCCTCCACTTCCAGCTAATCTCAAAGGAATAGATGAAATGACGTTGTTCCCTGGTGCTGCAACGGATACGTATTCTCCTCTTGATGAAAAATAAGTTATTTCATCAACAGCATTGCTTGCTGCAACACCTATAACTCCTGTATAAGCAGAAGGATAGTGCCAAAATTGGTCAGTTGTATCGTTCCCAGCAGAGGCAACAACCACTACGTTGTGTGTAAGAGCATAATCAAAGGCATCTTTTAGGATGTTTGAATATCCTCCGCCTCCCCAACTGTTTGACAAAACATCAGCACCATGATCTACAGCCCAAAGTATACCCTCTGCAACCGCATAATCACCAACGTAATACGGGTTAAAGATTCTTATAGGCATTATCTTTGCATCAGGAGCTAATCCAACTACACCTTGATCATCATCTTTTGCTGCTATTATCCCTGCTGTGTGGGTACCGTGACCGTCAGAGTCATAATCAATTGTTGGATCAATCGTTGTACCCCTATAAGGGTCATAACCTTCCACCAATTGACCCGCTAAATCAGGGTGTGTCCCGTCTGTTCCTGTATCTAATAAACCTACAATTACACCTTCACCTGTAGCTTTTTCCCATGCGGTTTCAGCATCGATCAAATCTAAGGCGTATTGAAATTCTCTGTAATCCGGATAACCTTCCTCATCTTCTTCCAATCGGCTACTTCCCGTTTCTTTTTGAATAATATTAGAATCTGTATTTTTAATAACCGGTATTTCCCTATCTGTATAGTTTGGTTCAACGTATCTGATACCTTCTATCTTCTTCTCTTTCAGTATTTCAAAAGCCTTTTCTACATCCATAACATCAGTATCTAATTTTAGCAATACTGCATTGAGTGCAGGAATTTCTTTTTCAATAGTGGCGCCTTTGAAATTCTCCGAGATTATTTCTTCTACATTAGCACCCGCCTCATATCCGAGAACTAACTCATCGTTATTAAATTTCCTACCTGAAAGTTCTTTAAAAGAAGGTAAATAACTTTCGGCATTTGAAAAATCAGTTTCTGAAATATCGTTACTGATTACGTCAGTTGTGTTTAAATTCATACAACCAGAAATAATAAACGTTAACAAAACAACTAACCCAATTATTGTTGAATAACGCTTTTTCATATTCACTTAACCCCCTTTCTTAATTACCCGTAGTAAATTCGTTGTGCATCTCAGGCATTACACCGCCAACAGGATCGATACCCCATCCGTAATCAATAGCTATCGAGTATGCAAAACTATCTACGTCATAAGAAACGGCGTAGGCATAATCTACTCCCCAATCGTATGTTTTGGTGGGTTCTAACTTATCGTCTTCATAATAGTAGATCCCATCTGGCAAGTATAAGAACCAACTCAAGTCATCATATTCAGAACTTCCTTCGCTTCCAAGGAACGTGACAGAAATTTCTTCAGCTCCTAATGTCATAAAATCGTACAGGATAACAGTCGTTCCTTCTAAAATACCTGGAAGAATGAAATTTTCACTTTGTACTAAGTCGTATATCCACATCGTATAGTAGTATTCCACCTCAGATTCAGGCGAAGTTAGTTCCTTTGTAGGTTCCCAAACAAAAGTGGGTTGCCTTGAAACATCTTTTTCTCTGTCAGCTGGCGATTTTAAATCGACGTTAAAACTATCAAGTGGGACAATAGAACCTAATTCAACGAGTTCACTTTCTTCTTCTCCCCTAAATGAGCTCACTGCATACCATACCTCTTTATTAGGTGCATTTTGTGCTGAAGAATCTCTGAAGGAACCACTTTCTGCAACACCTATTTTTGTGTAATGAACTCCATCAAAAGATCTGTAAATGTTGTAACCATCAGGTCGTATTACGTTGGGCCCGATTAATCCCCAAACATACAAACTATCATAATCAACCCAGCTTACTTCTACCCACAAATTCGTTCCTTCAGGTGCAGCTTCTAAACTTTTACCAAAGTTCTTCATGGGGTTAAAATCTTGTGATAATTCATCATTTGTGGAATCGAATTTTTCAGCCATGGTTTCTAAGAGATTATCTTTACTATAAAACTCTACACCCTGATTCCTTGTGTATGAAACTAAATTCACATAACCAAAATCTACCCAGCTAAAAGGAACAAAGAGTTCTTCTTCTACCTCTTCTACTTCTCTGTTTATTGTTAAATACTCTATTTTTTCAACCCTGTTGTCGTTGTAATCATAAAATACTACATACAACGGAACTTCTCCATAAAAGTTAGATACATCGATATTTGTGAATGTAGCTGTACTCGTATCCGGAGCAAATTCTCTACCCCCAAAAAAGCTTGCTCCGGGGACGTTACCAATTTTAGCGTAAACTGCACTTGGATGATTTTCTGACTCAACGTCTACTCTTAATGTGAAGTTATCGGTAATATTAGTTATATCCAACTCAGCGCCGTTCATATCAAAAAAGGTTAGTGAAACCTCTGGAAAAGTTTGTGTATCTGGATCAGGATACAATTTGGCCTCTCTCAATTGTACTTCTTTGATGTTGTTTACAAAATCAGTAACTTTTAAACCCTCTATTTTACTTAATGCATAACCTTCTTTTCTTATCTCAACGTCGACCTTTTCAGGGAAATTGGCAACATCTAAGGTTACTTCTCCATCCTCATTTGTCACACCTTGAGCTAACACATCGTTGCCTGATTTCACAACAACGTTAGCTCCCTCAACCGCAGGTCCTGCATTATAAGCTATTGCTAAAAAGGTGCCTGGTTCTATGGTCATGAAACTCCAAACTGGCCCTTCTGTTTGTCCGCCTCTTCCGTCCTTTGCTACTACTTTCCAATAGTATGTAGTTCCATTTTCAAGAGATTCTGTAAGCGTGTATGAATTGGTACTTAAATTACTGACTTTTACACTTAGACTATCTTGAGCTTCGCCAAAGTATAGGTCGTAAGTTAGAACGTCGTCGTCTGGATCACTTGCTTGCCAACTAAGAGTTGGTGTTACTGAAACTCCTGTCGCTCCAGGTGCTGGATTTGGATTTGATGGTACAGTAGGAGCCATGTTTGGTTCCACCGAAGTCGTAAAATTCCAAACTGGACTTGGTGCAGTTTCTCCATCAGGATCTTCCGCTACTACTTTCCAATAATAAGTAGTGTTGTATTCAAGTCCAACTGGTTTGTAAGATTTTGTAGTTAAATCCTGAGCTATAAGCTCAAGGTTTGCTTCCGTAGTCCCTAAATATAAATCAAATTTCAAAGTATCACCATCAGGATCGCTTGCTTGCCACGATAAAGTTACATCAATGGGTACTCCTGTCGCTCCATGCGCTGGATTTGGACTTGATGGTGTGCTTGGTGGTTCATTGAAACTAGGAATACATCCAGCCAACAGCAACAATGAAACAGCTAAAACTACAACATACCAATACTTTTTCATACCGTAATTCACCCCCATTCAACATTTTAAGGTCTTTCTTTGAAAAAAGTAGATCAAAAACTTCTACAAAAAACGTTTTTGTTAACTTTTCTCTTTACAATCACCCCCCTCTTATTTAATTACACTCATTTTATATTAACCTAGATATTATTATACCACAAAAAATTTACTCTTTTCAACAAAATTTACATTTTTATTGTTTTTTCATTGTAATTCTTAATTAAGCTAAGCTTATTTGTTTTACTTGTTTCTATGTTTTCTTTCTTTTAAAAAATCCATCCCTTTTTAACTAAGTAAAAGCTAAAACTTTAGGGATGGATTTTTTGGATATTTTATTAAATTTTGGAATAATTGTCTTTAGTAGAATTTTAATCTCATGTTTTAGTAGTTCCTAATTTAGGAGATAATTATGGCTTTATTTTTAATTTTATAACGGTTGCATTGACGCAGAAATAAATTCTCTAATTAATTCATCTATTGTAATTCCTTCAGTTTCTATTGTAACTTCTCCGGATATAGAGTCATCTATGTCTATTCCTGTGCCTAAAGAATAAGTTTCTTTTTCTATAAATGTTAGATTATTTAGAATTATACCTACTATTTCGCCAATTTGCTCCGGTGTTTGTAATGTCTCATCAGCTATTATTGTCCAAATATTTATAGCTATTAACCCATCAATTATATCTGCTTCTACTCCTAAATTATTGTTCAGTAACGCTAAGCTTCCGTCTGAGGACAACGCTCCAAAATCTACGCTTAAGGTAACAGAAAAAATGGCTGATCTTTGTTCTGTCGAAGTGCTTGCTTTCGTAGTTATAACCAATTCACCCGTGGGAAGAAGTTTATTTAACTCGTCTAATAAATCTGCCACTTTGACTTCTTGTAATAAATCAACACTCCCAAACTTCAACTCTGTGATTTCTACAGGTATGTCTTCAATAGAAAAATCCTGTCCTAAATCACTTTTTATACTGATATCATCATTCGAACTGGCATCAGAAAGTGTCGCAGCGTATTCATATAAACTTGTTTTGCCGTCATTACTCCAACCGAAGGAATCTGTGTTTGCAACCTCAAAAACATATACCCCATTAATAATTTCAACAACGTAATCAAGTGTATCAACGAGAAAATTCATTCCACCTATTTGTAAAATACCTTCTGCAAATATATCTGCCGTATTTAATTCATCAGTTGGTGCAGCTATGCCAGCTAAATCTGTTACTAATGTGGCTAATTCAGTCCAAGTTTCCTCCACCTCAAAAGGATATTCTTCTGGCAACGTATTCAAGTAATCAATAAACTCTGTTATTAGTTCTAAAGTCTCATCTTTGAATAGATCATCTGGTAGCTCTTCAGTATTAATATTTTCAAGATAATAGGTAAGGGCGGTGATCTCATCTAGATTGTCAAACCAATCAGTAACTGCTTCTTCACTATCATATATACTAAGTAAACCGCCAGCCAATGCCCTTAAATACATGAAATCCCTGTAATCAAGAACCAATGTCTCAGGTTCTTCTATAGCTACATCCACTCCAGGTGCAATTAAATCATTTAAAGCATCTATTATTTCTTCTTTAGCTTTTCCTGTAATTTCAACTTCAAGATCTGTTTCTCCTACTAAGCCTTTAGAAGATGATACCATGTTCCTTAATTTTTCTCTAGCCCTTGAATGATTACGAAAAACATTCATTAATCCATTATAAACCTTACTTGCATCATCTGTTGTTTCAGACATTAAGTCAGGTCCAGATTTAACTGTTAAAGTAGACTCTTGATAAGTAGTTGGTTCAGGCGCTGGCAGCGAAATGTAATCACTAATGTAATCACTAACGTCCGTCATTAAGCCCACTACTTCTTCATCAGTAAGAGCAGTTACCACGTACAAACTGTCATTTTCTGAAACATCTTCTAAATCGCTTACTGAATCTGGATAAGAAGGAGGTGGAGGTGTTGTATCAGTAACACACGCCCCCAGTAAAAACAGGGAAACCGCTAAAACCACAATATACCAATATTTTTTCATACCTAAATTCACCTCCATTCAAATTTGTACACCTTTTTTACAAAAAAGCAAATCAAAACACACCTACAATACACGATTCTGTGAACTTTCTCTTCACAATCACCCCTTTAGTTAATCGTTGTCACTTTACATTAACATTAAAGTTATTATACCACAAAAAAAATATCTTTTTTCAAAAAAATTTACATTTTTTAATGCTTTTTTCAATGAAGTTTGATTTGTCTATTTTACTTAGTTGCCTTCTTTTTTCTTTTAAAAATCATCTCACAAACGATATTTTATAGTATAATATCAATGAAAACAACCAAAGGAGTTGTGGATATGTCTAAAAAGCTTTTGAAGAACGCGTATGTTTTGATAAGTGCGGATGATGATGTAGAAAAATTTGATATATTAATAGACGGTGATGAGATCGAAGACTTACTAACACCAGGTGATTCAACTCAGGTAGATTTGGGAGATGTGAACGAATACGATCTAACTGGTAAGTTGATCGTCCCAGGATTTATTAACACCCACAGCCATTCAGTAATGTCTTATTTTAGAGGTATTGCAGATGATTTATCACTTAACGATTGGTTGTTCAAAGAGATGCTACCAAGAGAGGACTTTTTGGAAAGTGAAATTGCTTACTACGGTGCTTTAATTTCTATATTAGAAATGATTTCCAACGGAATAACTACTTTTGTTGATATGTATATGTTTACGGACGAGATAGCCAGGGCTGCATACGATTTAGGGATTCGGGCATATATCTCAAGAGGGCTTTCTTTTGATACAGACAAGGGTTGGAATAGAAGGATAAAAGAAAATATCGAAACGTATGAAAAATACAATGGATTGGATAATAGGATTTACATAGGCTTTGGGCCTCATGCCCCTTATACTGTTCCAATGGATAAATTGAAAGAAGTAGCAGAAATTGCAAAAAAATACAACACCCACATTCAGATTCATTTGTTAGAATCTGCAAATGAAAGAAAGCAGTACAATCTTTTAGACGTGGAAAATACGGGTTTATTCGATCTTCCTACGATTGCAGCGCACTGTGTGCATGTGGATGAAAAAGATATAGAAGTTCTTTCAAGGAACGAAGTGAATGTAGCTTATAACCCGATTAGTAATATGAAGTTGGGCAATGGGATAGCTCCCATAGTGGATATGCTCGATAAGAATATAAACATAACCTTTGGTACGGATGGTTGTGCTAGCAACAACTCTTTGAATTTTTTCAACGAGATGAAGTTTGGAGGCATATTGCAGAAATACAAGTACGGTCCTGATAGATTTTCAGTAGAACAGATTTTAAGGATGAGCTGGGAGAACGGAGGTTTTGCCTTAGAAACAAATATCGGAAGGTTAGAACCTGAGTTCAAAGCGGATTTGGTTATTTTAGATATGGATTCCTTTGAGTTTTTACCTAATGATTTATCAAGGTTAAAGTCTCATATCGTTTATTCTGCAAATCCTAAGAACGTTTTCGCAACGATGGTTGCTGGCAAATTCTTATACTACAATGGAGAATTTTTAACTTTAAAAGAAGAAAAGGAGCAAATTTATGAGAAATTCCACAATTTTTACCAAAGAATCGAAGATAAGTATAATAATAGCGATCATTCTGATAGCCATAACGACGATAGGGATATCTAAACCCATCGATGATTACATAGAGTTTTCTCCTACAGGCTATGAGGAGATAAGTAGGATAGTCACCAGAAATGGGACGATAATAAACACAACGGTCCCAGATACTGGCGAACATTTGGAGATGAACTTCAAAAAGAATGGTGGTTTGTACGAAGTTCACGTTGTTCATTTCGACAATCCGTTCACTTTGTTGGATTTTTGGTATACCTTTGTGAGTGATTATTCTGATGGCTTAGCCGCTACTTTTTCGGCTATTCCTTTTATATATGGTGAGTACAACGACGAGTATATGAAGATGCAAATCAGTGCATGGTATAGGGGAGTAAACAACTTATTTTTTGTCATTTATGGTCCAAAAAGAAGTGTTATAAACGACTTGAAACTTCAATTGAATAGATGGTGATTTTGTTGGATTTGTATAATAGGTTGAGTGAGTATTTTAAGAATAGATACGGTGAAAGGGTGCAAAGGTTACCAATCAACGCGGGATTTACTTGCCCAAATAAAACAGGTGAGAGAGGAAAAGGCGGGTGCATTTACTGCGATTTAACGGGGAGTGGGTTTGCAGCTTTTAAGCCTAAGGTGAGTATCGAAGAACAGGTTAAGGAAATGATTAATAGATACGAGAAAAAAGCTAATAAGTTCCTCGCCTATTTTCAGGCAAACACCAATACTTACGCCCCTGTTGATGAATTGAAAGAGAAGTATGAAAGTGCTTTGATAGACGATAGAATAGTAGGTTTGGATGTATCGACCCGACCTGATTGTGTCCCAGATGAAGTGATAACACTTTTAAAAACTTTTAAAGATAGGGTTGATGTTTACGTTGAGCTTGGTGTTGAGAGCACTAACCCTAACACGTTAAAGTATATGAACAGAGGGCATTCTTTGGCAGAGGTTATAGATTCTGTTAACAGGTTAAAAAAAGCTGAACTAGAGGTTATTCTGCATTACATAATAGATTTTCCTTGTGATACATTAGAAGATGTGAAAGAGATGGCTAAAGTTAGTTCAGCGTTGAAGGTTGACGGTGTAAAATTGCATTCTTTGTATATCGTTGAAAATACAAAGCTTGCGGATTTGTATAAAAGTGGGGAGTTTGTGCCCTTGACGTTGGATGATTTTGTAGAAAGGGCAATTACTTTCTTGGAATATTTGGATCCAAAGATTGTAATTCATAGGCTCGTTGCCGATCCTCCAAAAATTGGGACGTTACATGGAAATTGGGGGATTTCTAAAATAAAAATTTTAAACTTAATTGAAAATACGATGAGAGAGAGAGGTTCCTATCAGGGTAAATATTTTAACTATTTGAATAATTGAAGTAGGACGGTTGATCGCGAGTAGGCATACTTGGGCCTATTTTGAGGAAAGTCCGGACTCTAAGGGCAAGATACTGGTTAACAACCAGAGGGAGTGATCCCTGAATAGGGCCATAGAAAAGAAAACCGCCGAAAGGCAAGGGTGGAACGGTGAGGTAAGAGCTCACCAGTGTCAGAGCGATCTGGCAGCTTGGTAACCTCTATCTTGAGCAAGGTCAAGCAAGAAGGCCAGAGGTTGCCCGCCGAGAGACTTTAGTGTCCGCCTTCTGGGTAGACCGCGTAGATTAATGGTCAACTTTACAGAATCCGGCTTATAGTCCTACTGATATATTTAACAATGACGCCCTTGCTGGGCGTCATTTTTTAAGTTATTCTTCTTTTGGGAGTAATTGGAGTATAGATAATTCCGAAGCGTCACCTTTTCTATAACCGATTTTTAATATTCTTGTGTAACCACCGTTTCTATTTTCGTATCGGGGTGCGATCTCATGTACTATTTTGTAGACTAGTTTTCTGTCGTTGAAGTGTTTGTTTATGTCCCTGTTTAAAGCTACTCTTCTTTCTGGGAGATCTGTTGAATTAGCTTCCTTTGCCTTGGTGATTATTCTTTCAACAAGGGGCCTTACAGCTTTTGCTTTGGCGGTAGTAGTAATTATACTTTCAGATTCAAATACACTTCTTGCCAAATTGTTCAACAAAGCTTTTCTATGGGAAGCATATCTATTTAATTTTTTAGTTTTGACTCTATGCCTCATCGAAGGTGTTCCCCCTTTCTTCTTGGTATAATTTTTCGTAATCTATATCAAATTTCTCTTTTAGCTCATTTTTTATCTCATCTAAAGATTTTCTACCAAAGTTTTTGATTTTGAGAAGGTCGGCGGGTTTTCTTTTTAATAGCTCTCCAATGGTGTCTATTTTTTCTCTTTTTAAACAGTTTTTGGCTCTTTTCGTTAAATCCAAAGAATCAAGCTGCGTTTCCATTAAATCCTTTGGCAATCCAAAAATATTTTCTTCCTCTTCTTCCTCTTCCTCTTCTTTTTCAACCGAAACTTCCATTTGTTCTATAGCGCCGACTTGTCCTTCTCTTTCCCAAAGTCTGGAAATGAAGTCAAAATGTTCCATCAAAATTTTTGTTGCTTCTTTCAATGCTTCAGTGGGGGTGATGTTTTTTTTCGTCCAAATTTCAAGTATTAGTTTATCGTAGTCGGTTCTTCTTCCAACACGGATATTTTCGGTTAAATAGTTAACTTTAAGAACGGGGCTGAACACTCCATCTATGAATATGTATTCGATGTCACTTTGAAATGTCAATTCTTGGGCAGGGATGAAACCTTTTCCTGCTTGAGCGTACAGTTCAAAGTCTACTTCCATATCTTTGTTCACATGAGCTATGACGAAATCTGGGTTAGCAACCTCTAATTCTGCCGGAGTTTTTATGTCTCCACTTTTTATGACTTGGCCTGCTTTGTACTTCTTTCTTAAACTTAATAAAATTGGATAATCAATCTCATTAATTTTTTCAATGTCGTCGACCTTTAATTGAACCTTTTTCAAGTTTAAAGTTATTTCTATGATGTCTTCTTTTATACCCTCAACTGTGTCGTATTCATGTAATTTTCCTGGGATACGTAGCCCGGTTATAGCCAAAGATGGAATAGAAGACAAAAGCACCCTCCTTAAAGCATTACCTAGAGTTATAGCGTACCCCTTTTCCAGAGGAAACAATTCGTATTTTGAGTAGTTATATTCATCTTGCTCTTCTTTTTGTACTATCCTAAATTTTTCTGGTTTTATTAATATCTCCATACTATCTCTGATCCTTATTAGGGAATCAGAGCACACCTCCTTTCCTGCCCTTATGAGCGAGGTGATATTTTGTGGTCCAAATAAATAATACTTTATTACTTAGAGTAAAGCTCTATGATGTTAGTCAAAGGTACAGGAACATCCATTTCATCAATCTTTGGTAGTCTTTGGAAAGTTCCTCTAAAATTTTCAATTTCAACGTTTAACCAATTGGGAATATTTCTATACCCTTCTTGCACTAATTCTAATCCTTCGCGTACTTGTTGTATGTTACGGCTCTTTTCTTTGACTTCTATTACATCCCCTACTTTAACTCTGTAAGAAGGAATATTCACTTTTTTTCCATTAACTAATATATGTCCGTGAGTTACTATTTGCCTTGCGGTTCTTCTGTTTGGTGCGAACCCCATTTGATAAACTACTGAATCTAGCCTTCTTTCTAAGAGCTGCATCAAAACTTCTCCAGTTTCTCCACTTCTAGATCTTTCCGCTTCTTCAAAAGTGTTTCTGAATTGTCTTTCCATTAAGCCATACATTCTTTTTAAGGCTTGCTTAGACCTTAATTGCACAGCGTATTGAGTCAACTTTTGCTTTTGTCTTCCATGTTGCCCCGGAACATAATTCCTTTTTCTAAGGGCTGATTTCTCGGTGTAGCTTCTTTTCCCTTTTAAATAAAGGTTTATTCCTTCGCGTCGAGATAATTTTTCTAGTGGTCCTATGTACCTCGCCATTAATTCTTTCCCTCCTTAATTAGAATCTTTTCTTTTTTGGCCTACAACCGTTGTGAGGTATAGGGGTAACATCTTTTATACTTTCTACACTTAGACCAGCAGCTTGTAAAGCTCTAATCGCAGATTCTCTTCCTGAACCAGGTCCTTTAACATATACATCAACTCTTTTAACTCCCAGATTTATAGCTTCTTTTGCTACTTTATCTGAGGCCATTTGAGCTGAAAATGGAGTCCCTTTTTTGGCTCCTTTGAATCCAACATTTCCACCACTAGACCATATTATTGGTCTACCTTCAGTATCTGTTAATGTAACGATTGTGTTGTTGAAGGTTGAATGAATGTGTATTGCTGCTTTTTCAGGAGCAGCTTTCTTTTTTTTGGTTCTTTGCTTTGCTCCACCTTTTGCCATTTATTTAAAAGCCTCCTTAAAAATTTTGTTTATTGTGTTAGCGCCCCTTCGCC